>JAJFUB010000001.1 GCA_021372615.1 bacterium
GCCATGGGCAACGCCTGGCGCGCGTTCCACTGGCAGGACAGCGCCAACATGGCCCTGATCGGCTTCGACCAGCCCCCGCTGATGGCCCTGCTGTTCGTGCCCTTCGCCGCCTTCGCGCCGCAGATGCTCGTGTCGGGCCTGGCTGCGCCGGTGCTCGGCGCCATCTTCCTGGGCCTGAGCACGCTCATCATCTGGCGACTGGGCCGCAGCCTGGGGCTGCCCTGGTGGCTGGCACTGGTCCTGTGCGGCGTGTTCGCGCTGCATCCGCTGGTGCTGAGCTACGCCATGCTCGGCTCGCGGGCGATGGTCCTGACCTTCGGGCTGCTGGGGCTGAGCGCCTCGCTGGTGAGCTGGCAGCGCGAGCAGCGCGTGCGTGACGTGCTGACAGGCAGCTTCTTCGCCGCCGCAGCGCTGCTGCTGGCCTATGAGACCGTGGTGCTGGTGGTGGCCGCGGCGCTGTACCTGGCGATCTTCTGCCGCCGGGAGCGAGACCGCGAGCCCGCCAAGGCCGAGGGGCTGCTGATCGCCTTCCTGATGCCGGCAGCCTATGTGGCGCTGGTGTGGATCGGCGCCAACTGGGCCATCATGGGCAACCCCTGGCACTTCTGGCCGGCGCCGCCCGAGATCCTCGAACACCAACTGCAGCAGCCGGAGGTGCTGTCGGCGGCGCTGGCCGTCGCCCTGGCGGCCAACCCGCTGCTCCTGGCGCTGCTGTACCATGGCCTGCGCCTGAAGCTGGCGGGCTACACCGCGCCGGCGGCGTATCTCCTGCTGGCGGCGCTGGCGGCGGTGCTGCTGATGCCACACCTGTCCACGATGCCGCAGGGGGCCAGTGCCTGGGTGCAGCAGTTCTCTGTGCCTGCGGCGGCGCTCGGGGTTGGGGTCGTGCTGGTCGTGGCCCTGGCCGCGCAACTGCTCGAGGCCGGGCGGAGCGGCCAACTGCGCCAGGTGCTCTCGCCGGGGCTGCTGATCGTGGCCTGCTGTTCGGTCTTCGTGTCCGTGACACAGCACGAGCGCCTGCCGCGCAGCATTCGGGTGGTGCTCGCCGGGCAACCTGCCTTCGCACGCGACGTGACGGGCGAATGGGCCCTCGCCGACCGCCTCAAGGAGGCGTGGAACCCCGCGCTGGGGCACCTCGTGCGTGGCGAGCAGGCCTATGTCGTCGCCCTGCGGGCGGAGGCCCGGCAGAACGTGGTCGTGCTGAATGAGCGCGCCGATCTGGTGGGCCGCCCGCTCGCCCTGGGCCCTGGCAGCTACGTCGCGCTCGTGGAGGACATCCTGAGCGAGGCGGTGGCACAGCGGGTCCGGCCTCTGGCGCTGGCACCGGCATGGCCTGAGACGCCTCCGCACGGCCTGGCATGGGCCGTGTACCGGGTCCAGACTGGTCCGCCGGGCGGCATTGGACAGCCCGCTTCCCCCGGTGCTATAATCGCCCCCGGTGCCCCCCATGCGAATCCTCGGCGTTGACCCCGGGCTGCAGATCACGGGCTACGGCCTGATTGAGGCCGACGGGGCCACGGTAAGGCTGCTGGAGGGGGGCGTGGTGCGGCCGGACACGAGCCTGTCGCTGGAGCGCCGCCTGCTGATCCTCCACGAGAGCATCAGCGCCATCATGGGGGAGTTCCAGCCTGACTATGTGGTCGTCGAGGAGCTGTACGCCAAGTACGCGCACCCGCGCACGGCGATCCTGATGGGCCACGCGCGGGGCACGATCCTGCTGGCCGCCGCGCAGCGCGGCATCCCCTTCTGCGGGTATGAGGCCTCGCTGGTGAAGCGGTCGCTGACAGGCAACGGCCGGGCCCCGAAGGCGCAGGTGGCGCACATGGTCTGCCACCTGCTGGGCCTGGCGACCCCGCCGTCGCCCGAAGACGTCACCGATGCGCTGGCCCTGGCGCTGTGCCATGCCAGCCCGGGCCGCCAGGTCTTCCAGCGCGCCAAGGGCCGGCGGGGCCTGCCCGAGGCGATTGCGCGACAGTTGTGAACGGCGGCCCCTGCGGGGCGCGCACGGGCGACGGTGACGGAGGTGGGGGGGCCGCGTTCCCGTGGGCTTCCGCCCACGGCTACGTACGCAGCCCCCTTCGGGGGCTAACGGCTGCCACCCGTGGCATGTCGGGTGTTGTGGCTGGTACTATGAACGGCGGCCCCTTCGGGGCGCGCACGGGCGACGGCGACGGAGGTGGGGGGGGCCGCGTTCCCGTGGGCTTCCGCCCACGGCTACGTACGCAGCCCCCTTCGGGGGCTAACGGCTGCCACCCGTGGCATGTCGGGTGTTGCGCGTTGTACGTCGCAGGTCCGGTGTCGTCCGTCGCATGTCACATGTTGAGCATTGTACGCGGTGCGTCAGGTGTTGGGTGCCGTTGTCGCTTGGCGTTGGCCGTTCGCGCCGAAGGCGCCGTCGCATGTAGCCGTGGGCGGAAGCCCACGGAACCAGGCCCGCCCGATCCTGGCGCCCCGAAGGGGCCGCCGGGGTGCAGGAGCTAAGGAAGCTCACACATGATCCGTCGCATCCGCGGGGAACTGGGCGCCATCACACCGGAGACCGTTGAGCTGCATGTCAACGGTCTGTGGTATGAGGTCGTGCTGCCGCCGGCCAGCGCCGAGCACCTGGCCGAGCGCGAAGCCGGCGCTGAGACCGAGCTGTACACCTTCCAGTTCCTGCAGATTGACGGCGTGCGCGGGACGCCGGTGCTGATGGGCTTTGAGACGCCCGCCCAGCGCGACTTCTTCGAGCGCCTGCTGGAAGTCCCGCGCTTCGGCCCGCGCAGCGCCATACGCTCCATCAGCATTCCGGTCGCCACGTACGCGAAGGCCATCGAGATCGGCGACACGAAGATGCTACGGTCGCTGCCGGGCGTGGGCGCTCAGAAGGCCAAGGACATCGTCGCCACGCTGCAGGGCAAGGTGGGGCGGTTCATTGATGTGGCCGAGGTCGAGTCGGCCCGCCCGCCGGCTGCGCCACCCGAGTCGGACGCCGAAGAGCAGGCCCTGCTGGTCCTGGAGCAGCTCGGCATGACCCGCGCCGACGCCCTCCGCGCCGTTCTGCACCTGCGCGAGACGCAACCGGACCTGAAGACGGCTGACCAGATTGTCAAAGCAGTATTCAGACGCTAGCCGAACCGCAGGCCCTGCCACGGGAACGCCCCATGACGCCGGTCCTTCGGAGGGTTGGGATACCATGTCAGAGGACTGCTGGGATAGTGTGCAAGCTGCTGGAAGGCTCGTCTCCTTCCTGGACGCGATGCTGAAGGACACACATCATCCTCTGCGGTCGACCGATATTGGGAACACGGCATCCTGTCGCCAAGGCGATGGGCCTGAGTACCTGTTCCGATGGTCTGCCACTGTCCCAGACGGGCGAGGTCCGTCCGAGTTGGCCGAGGCAGTCCTAGACGAAGCGCGGGATACTGGCTACGCATGTCGCGTTCATCACGAGAGAACTTCACGAGTTGCCACGCCCGTTCTGATTGTGGTGGATGACCACTGTCTCGCCACGGAGGTGAGATTGCATGTCATTGCCGAGGCCGCGCGCGGTCTGGAGCATTGCCATGTGGTCTTCCTTGATCGCGCCGACCTGGAGGAACAGAACGCCGCTGCGTTGGAGCAGCATCTTGACCTCTCGGCGGCAAGCCCGAATGTGCCACCCCTGGCAACGCGAAGCGCAGCACATGAGACGTGTTGAGGCTACCGGACACCACAATGTCACATGATGATGCCTCCCGACAACGCATCGTGGGCGGCGAGGAGCGCCGCGAGGACAGCGACGAACTCGCTGCCCTGCGCCCGCAGACGCTCGCTGAGTACGATGTCGGCCAGACCCGGCTGATCGAGAACCTGCGGGTGGCCATCACCGCCGCGCGGCAGCGTGGCGACGTGCTCGACCACATCCTGTTCGACGGCCCGCCCGGCCTGGGCAAGACGACCCTCGCGCACATCATCGCCAACGAGATGGGGGCCGAGCTGCACCGCACCTCCGGCCCGGCGCTCGAGCGCGCCACCGACCTCGTCGGCATCCTCACCAACCTCAAGCGCGGCGACATCCTCTTCATTGACGAGATCCACCGGCTCCCGCGGGTCGTCGAGGAGTACCTGTACCCGGCGATGGAGGACTTCCGCATTGACTTCATCGTGGACAAGGGGCCGTACGCCAAGACGATCCCGCTGACCATCGAGCCCTTCACGATCATCGGCGCCACCACGCGCGCCGGGATGCTCACCGGCCCGCTGCACGAGCGTTTCGGCATCTTCCACCACCTGGACTTCTACAGCGTCGAGCAGCTCGAGAAGATCGTGCGGCGCTCGGCGCGGTTGCTGGACATCCCCATTGACGCGGGCGGCTGCCACGAACTCGCGGCGCGCTCGCGCGGCACGGCGCGGGTGGTCAACCGGCTGCTGCGGCGCGTGCGCGACTACGCGCAGGTCATGGGCGATGGCAGCGTCACCCGCGAGATCGCCTCGGACGCCCTCACGGCCATGGGCATTGATAACCTGGGCCTCGACCCGCTCGACCACAAGTACCTGCTGACGATCATCGAGTACTACCACGGCGGTCCCGTGGGCCTCAACGCCATCGCGGCGACGCTATCGCAGGACTCGGGCACGCTCGAGGATGTCGTCGAGCCATACCTGCTGAAGATCGGGTTCATCATCCGCACCTCGCGGGGCCGCCAGGCCACCGAGCGCGCCTACGAACACCTGGGGATATCCCCCGATCAGGCGCCCCGGCCCGCGGACATGCGGATGGACTTCGACCAGTAGCGGCGCGGTTCATCGCGCCCTCATACCGTCTGACACCGGCGCGATGAATCGCGCCTCTACAGGTATTCCCCATGAGAGCCGCCGCCGCCACCGGCCCGAAGGCCATCAGCATCCTTGACGTCCCCGAGCCCCAGTTGACGCCTGACGCCTGCGTGGTGCGCATCGCCGCCTGCGGCATCTGCGGCGCCGACCGCGGCCACTGGGAACACGGCGGCCACGGCTCGGGCCCCGACCCGGACCCCTTCTTCGGCCATGAGGCCGTGGGCGTCATCGCCGAGGTCGGCGCGAACGTCGAGCGCTGGCGCGTGGGCGACCGCGTGGCCATGTACAACGTCATCGGCTGCGGACGCTGTCGGCATTGCCTGCGCGGCGAGGAGAAGTACTGCCTGACCCAGTCCGTCGTGGGCCAGGGCTTCCGGGAGGCCGCGCTCGTGCCGGCGGCCAACCTGCTGCCCCTGCCCGATTGGCTGGATTCCGTGTCGGGCACCATGGCGACCGATGTCGTCGGGACCGCGTTGCGGGCAGTCCGACAGTCCGGCTTGCAGCCCGGCGCCGTCGCGGGGGTATGGGGCTTGGGTCCCATCGGGCTGATTGCTGCCCTGGGCGCGAAGCTGTGGGGCGCGCGTCACGTCTTCGGCTTTGACCTGTGCGCCAGCCACCGCGCGATCGCCGCGCGCTATGGTGTGGATGTCGCCCTCGACCCCGCCACGGACGATGTGGCGGCGGCCGTCCGCGAGTTCTCCCCCGACGGCCTCGACGTGGCCCTCAACACCGTCTGGAACAGCACCGTCGCCCAGCAGGCGTATGACCTCACGGCCTTCGGCGGCACCGCCGCGATGGTCGTGTCGGGCCCCGAGAAGCTGGACTGGTGGCACGAGCGCCGCGTCACGGGCGCGGGCTACTTCACCAAGCCCGAGTACGCCGAGAACCTGCGCCTGATCGAGAGCGGGCGCATCCCGCTGCAGCCCCTCGTCAGCCACGTGTTGCCCCTGGACCGCATTGACGAAGCCTTCCGCCTGCGCTTCGATACCCCCGACCAGTCCCTGAAGGTCGTCATCACCATGGAGTGACCGACATGCGCGCCTGGCCAGCCCTTCTGCTGCTGCTCGCCTCACCGCTGCTCGCCGATGAACTCGTGGAGTGCTCGATCTTCAAGTCGTTCTACCGGCCGACCGTCACCATCCAGTGGGAGCTGAAGGCCCCCGCGAGTCAGACGGGCCTGTACCGCCTGTCCGCCTCCCTGCGCGCCGAAGCTGCGCGTGAGACGCTCCAGCAGAAGAGCCTGGCACGCCTGCCGGGCGCGAAGGGCACGCTGGCCTTCGACACGACCAGCCTGCCGCTCGGGCGCTATGCCGTGGACGTGACCGTCAGCGACCAGGGCGGCAAGACAGTGCGCGAACAGACGCTGCTGTTCCCCGTGCTGGCCGACCCGCAGGTGAAGTCACGCCTCGTCACGGTCCGCCCGTCGGACAACATGCTGATCGTGCAGGGGAAGCCCTTCTTTGCGCTGGGCATCTACGAGAGCCCGGGCGCCGAGGCGTACATGAACAAGCTGGCCGACGCCGGCTTCAACCTGTGCCACGTGCCGGGCGGGGCCTCGCCGGTCCTGGCGAAGCTGCTGGACACGACCCTGGCCCACGGGATGCGCGTGTGGATCAGCGCCTCGCACCTGATGGACTTCTCCAAGGACGCCGAGAAGCGCCAGGCGCAACTGACAGCGATGGTGCAGCAGGTCGGCAACCATCCCGGCCTGCTGTGCTGGGAGAGCATTGACGAGCCCGCGTGGAGCAAGCAGAGCGCCGACGGCCTGTACGACGGCTACTGCTTCCTGCGTCAGCTCGACCAGCAGCACCCGATCTGGACCAACCACGCCCCGCGCAACACGATCCTGGAACTGGCCCACTTTAACCGCGCCACGGACATGGGCGGCCTGGATGTCTACCCCGTGCCCGAGCCGCAGACGCAGTCCGACCTGCCCAACAAGACCATCAGCGTCGTCGGCGATGAGGAGGACAAGAACATCGCCGCGGTGCATGGCGAGAAGCCCATCTTCATGGTCCTGCAGGGCTTCGCGTGGGCGGAGTTGAGCAAGCCCAACCCGGCCAAGCCGCCCGTCCCGCCGACCTTCGCCCAGTCGCGCTTCATGGCCTATGACGCCATCGTCCACGGCGCGAACGGGATCCTGTACTGGGGCAGCGCCTACACGAAGAAGCCCTCGCGCTTCTGGTCGGAGTTGCGGTCGCTGGTGAGCGAGTTAGCGGCGCTGCGGAGCGTGCTGGCCAGCGAGAGCCTGCGCGGGACAGGCGCGGCGAAGGTCAGTGGGGGAAAGGGCCTGCGCCTGATCCACAAGCGCGTGGAGGGCTACAACTACGCGCTCCTGGTCAACGAAAAGCCCGATCCCGTGAAGGCGACGGTGACGCTGGCGGGGGTGAAGACGAAGCAGTGGCGCCGGCTGTTTGAGCAGGGAACGTACGCCTTGCAGGGCGGCAAGCTGGCGCTCCGTCTGGACGGCTATGGTGTGGCGGTGCTCAGTGACAACCTCAAGTTCACCGACCGGCGCAAGGACTACTCGGCCGAGTGGGTCAACGCGGCGAACGTGCCGGAGCCGGTGCTGACCGAGCCGGGCAACCTCATCGCCAACCCGGGCTTCGAGGTGGACAGTGCGGGCGACGGGATGCCGGACGCCTGGAACGCCAGCCTGGCGCTGACGGCGACGCTGAGCGACACGGCACACTCGGGCCAGAAGTCGCTACGCCTCCAGGCCCTCGGCGGCGACCTCGCGCCCCTGGCGGTGCTGCGCCACGTAGACGTCAAGGCTGACCAGAAGTACCGCTTCAGCGCCTGGGTGAAGACCGAGGGCGTGGTGGAGGTGCGTTTCTACACCGAGTGGGTCACCGACACCTTCCACGCGCACTGCCTGCCGTGGACGAAGGGGCCGGGCGAGTGGCACAAGCTGGAGTTCGAGTTCAAGGGCGTGCCGGACCCACAGGGCAAAGCCTACGGGGTGGTGCAGGTGAGGGGCGAGGGCGCGGCCTACTTCGATGACGTGAAGCTGGAACCGATCGAGTAGCCGGCCGGGGATGGAGCAGGGGCCCGGGTGGCCTGGGAGCGCGGCTCTCCAGAGCCGCCCAGCCGTCCCGGGGCACGCCTGCGGCTCTGGAGAGCCGCGCTCCTGCTACGGCGTCGGCGGCGTGTCGGACTTCGCGTGGCACTCCGGCTTGGCGTGCTTGGGCTCGAGGTGGTCAATGGCCTCGTCGAGCCCGCAGCGAACCGCCCGCAGTAGCTCCACCCCGGCCAGCCGCAGGTGTCGCACCGACGGCGCCTTGGCCAGCTCGCACAGGAACTCGTCGGCTCGCTTCACGAAAGTATCCACCGGGTCATGCGGGTTCGGGTTCATGGTTGCTGTGTCTCCTTTGCCGGGCGGGCTGTGGCCAGGATGAGCAGGCCCCGGATGCGCTCCCGCCGCGACAGCACCTCGTTGGTCAACTCGACCGCCCGTGCCGCGTCATACTGCGCCAGTTGGGGCAGCATGTCCATCAGCGTCTCCTCACGCGCCTGCCAGTCTGACACATCTTCGAGCATCCGCAGGGCCTCGGCCGGCTGCGTACGCGCGAGCCGCACGACGATCCGCCGCAGCGCCTCCCCCGCCAGCTTCTCATCCTCCACCTGCTGTAGCAGCGCCAGAGCGTCGGCCATGGCCTGAGGGGCCAGGGCCACGGCGACGTCGGCCCGCAGGGCATCGCGCTCCGCCTGCCCCATGGCCTCGGCCCCCGACAGGGCCGAGCGTGCCATGCCCGCCGCCGTCTCCGGCTGCGAGCCCGCCAGGGCCGCCGCCAGGGCCGCCATCGCCAGGGCGCGCTGTGTCGTGTCGTGGATACGGGACATGACCTGCATGGCCAGATCGGGGCTGCTTCCGGCCAGGGCCTCGCAGATGCGCCGGCAGCAGGCTTCGCGCAGCGGCGCATTGCCGATCAGGTCGGCCTCCCCGAGCGCCAGGTCGAGGTTGAAGGGGGCCCACTGCACGGCCACTTCGCTGCGCGCGAGCTGCACGTTCTCGTCCGGGTCGGCCGGCGGCAGTAGTCCGGCAGCTTCCGCAAACAGCTCCTGGGCTGCCCCCGGGTCCTTGGACGCCAGCGCCACGGCGATGTCACGGAGAGCGGCGGCGCGGAAGATGGGGGCCTGAATGGTGCGGGCCGCTTCGCCAGCCTGGCCCATCGTCTTGCGCGCCAGAGCATCATCCCGGCCGAAGAGGGCCAGACCGATCTCGCGCAGCGCGAGCGCCTTCTGGGCTGCGTACTGCAGCGCCGCGGCCTGCGTGAGGGCCTTGTCGAACATGGCGCGGGCCTGGTCGGGGGAGACGGGCCAGAAGCGCAGCCCCAGTCCGCGCCATGTCAGTGGCGCGGCCACGGGCGGGTCAGTGATGGTCTCGGCGGCGCGCACCGCCTGGGCCCACGTCTTCTCCCAGCGGGCGTCGCCGGCCTGACGCCAGGCGAGGGCCACATCGGCCAGCGCGATCGCCCGTTGCGCGGGGTCGCGCAGGCGCACTGCCTCCCGCTCCGCCTGGGCGATGAGGTCAGGCGCCGCCGGTGACTGCGCCCACGCGCCGGCGCACAGGGCTGACAGCGTCAGCAGCAGGAGCACTCGCCTCGGGGTGTGCGTGTTGCGCATGGCTTCCTTCAGTGCTGAGCAAAAGGGCCGAGGCGTGTGGCCCCGGCCCGTATCTCGCGGCGAACGCGGCTATACTTGCGCCAGCGGCGGCGCGTCGGGCAGGTTCTCTCGCGGTCCCTGCAGGTCGCCCATGGGGATGTCGAACTTGCGGCCGACCGAGAAGTAGCCCAGCTTCTCCAGCCCCTGCTTGGCCATCTCGCGCACCACCAGGGCCGGCTTCTCGCCGATCTTGGCCCCGCTCTGGGCGGTCTGCAACGGTGCGATGGCCCGGCGATCACCAATCTCACCCAGCACCCACGCCGCACGGCCGCGGAACGGTTCGGCCAGGTGGGCGTTGTTGAGCACCTTGCCGACCTGATCCACCACCGGGTTCGGCTTCTTGGCGTCTGGCTCCCTGACCTCGCGGCCCTTCTTGACCAGCGCCACGCCGGCCATGTCACACAACTCGTCATCGCCCTCGAGGACATCCACCAGCGAGTCAATGGCCCGCTCGTCATCCAGGTTCGCCAACGTCAGCACCGCGCGCTCGCGCACGGCCTTGTCCTGGGACTTGATGTCCTCGGTGAGCCTTTCCATCGGATCAATGGAGCAGCCGGCCATGGCCGCCAGCACCAGGGCGAGCGCAACCAGGATCCGGATTACGGGCACTTGTCGCATCGGATGCCTCCAACTCACTAGCGTCAGACGAATGGCCCCCCTGCCGCGTCTACTCCGGCAGCCGCAGCAGTTCTGCAGTCTTGTCGGCCGCCTTGCGGGCCCAGTAGTCATCGTCATCCTTGGCCTTGTTCACGGCCGCGGCGACGGTCGCCTTCATGTCCTCAGGCGGGCTCGTCTGCCCCAGCGCGTGGATGCAGGCGACGCGGACGTCGCCGACCTCGTCGTTCAGGGCCGCCAGCAGACCCGTGACCGCCTTGCTGGCAGCCTCCTCGTCCTCGGCCGCAGACGCGACATCGCCCAGCGCCATGGCGGCCGCCACGCGGACCTCGGGATCGGGCTCGGCGTCGCTGGTTGCGACAACCAGGGCCTCAATGGCGGCGGGGTCGCGGAGCGCACCCAGGGCCCGGGCGACGGCAATCCGCAGCGGGATCGTCGTGTCGGGCGGGGGGGCGGGCGC
>JAJFUB010000002.1 GCA_021372615.1 bacterium
TGGATGAGCGCCGGCTGGCAGTTCAACCTGTACGGTCAGAAGGGCTGGAAGCCCATGACGCCCGACCTGACCGACCTGTACACGTACCTGCAGCAGGCGTTCGTGGACTACGTGGTCGAGGACAAGCAGACCGTGCCGATCGAGATCGAGGTGGAGATGATCGCGGCCCTGGAGGCGGGGAAGGTCAGCCTCCGCGAGGGGCGCGAAGTCACCGTGGCGGAGATGCTCGCAGGGGCCTAGTCGTCCGCACGCACGGTGGCGCAACATTCTCGGGCCGAGGCGGGGATCGCCTCGGCCCGCTCCGCTCCAGGAGATGGATGCCATGAAGACTCTGTCCCGCTTGCTTCGGTCCGCCGCAATGGCGCTCTGTCTGGTCGCCTCACTGGGCTGCGCGCAACAGGCCGTTGACCTCAAGCCCGGCGACAAGGCGCCGGACTTCACGCTCAGGGGGTCGGACGGGCAGGAGTACTCGCTGGCGCAGTTCCTGGGGAAGAAGGCGGTCGCCCTCTGCTGGTTCCCGCGCGCGGGCAGCAGTGGCGCCAAGGCCCAGTGTGCCTCGTTGCAGGCCGCCATGGCCAGTCTGCCAACGGACAAGGTGCAGGTGTTCGGCTGCAGCACCGCGGCCCTCGATGTCACCGTCGCCTTCGGCCAGCAGGGCCAGTACAGCTTCCCGGTGCTGGCCGATGCCGACCGTAGCGTGGCCCAGGCCTACGGCTGCCTGCGGCCGGACGGTCTCTCGCTGCGCTATACGTACCTCATCAACGACCAGGGCCTCATCGTCGCGGTCAACAAGAGCATCACGCCGGTGACACAAGGGGCGGACCTGGCGAGGATGCTCGTCGCTGCGGGGCTGATGGCGGGCGCCACGGCCCCCGCGACCCCGGCGACTGGCGACCAGCAGATCAACATCCCCGTCGGCGCCGTCACCCGCACTTGCTTCGTGCATGTTCCGCCCTCCTATGACGGCGCCAAGCCGATGCCGCTGGTCATCGCCCTGCACGGCGCGCGGGGCAACGGACGGGGCATGGCCGGCGCCACGGGCTTCAGCGCGCTGGCCGATCAGTACGGCTTCATCGCCGCCTATCCCGACGGCATCGCGGGCGACCGCACCTGGAACGCCCTGTTCGGCAAGATCCCCGGCGGGGGGGGCGTTCTGGCCGACGACGTGGACGATGTGGCCTTCCTGCGAGGGCTGATCGAGCAGCTCCACGCCAGCCATCACACCGACCCCGAGCGGGTCTTCGTGTGCGGGCATTCGGCGGGGGCGTACATGGCCTACCGTGCGGCAGTAGAGCTGTCTGACATCATCGCCGCGGCCGGCATCGTCAACGGGTCACTGGGGATCAAGTCACTTGACGGCAAGCCATGCGGGGCGAACATCCCCCAGCCCGTGGCTCCGGTCTCGCTCATCCACATCTGCGGTCGGCAGGACGGCGTGGTGAAGTTCGACGGGGCGCAGACGCCCAAGAACCTGTTCAAGTCGGTGCTCGACTGCGTCGCCTTCTTCGTGGCCGCCGAGGGGTGTGCTACCCCCGGCGTGACGACCGATGACCCGGCTACGCAGGTGAGCCGCACGCTCTACACGGGAGGGAAGAACGGTACCGAGGTGAAGCTGGTCATCGTCCAGCGCTGCAACCACAACTGGCCGACGCCGGCGGTAGGCCTGTCCGCCACTCAGGAGCTATGGGACTTCTTTGCCGCGCACCCGAAGCAGGCTGCCGTTGGCAACGCCGGCGGGGCGCAGTAGGGAGCCTCACTGCCGGCGCATGCTGAACCCACAGCCGCAGTACTTCTGGCGGTAGAGGCCCAGCTCCTTGCTGAGCGCCACACTGCGCTGGAAGCCGCCGTCCTGCTTGAAGTCGGCGGTGAGGAACTGCACGCCCAGTTCACTCGCCAGGCGCTGCCCCACCTCGCTGATGACAACGGCAGACTTGTGGGGGCTGATGCTCAGCGTGGTCGCGACGGCGGGGATGGCCTGCGCACGGGCCGCCTGCATGGCCTGCCGTAGCCGCAACGCATAGCACCGGCGACAGCGCTCGCCCCCCTCGGGCTCCTCCTCCAGGCCCGCCGCCAACTCCGCGAAGTCCTCCTCCCCGCCGGTCTCGACCTGCAGCGCCCGGCCCAGATGACGCGCCAGCGCCTGCGCGGCCGCCAGGCGCCGGTCGAACTCCTCGGCGGGCTGGATGTTGGGGTTGAACCAGTAGAGCGTGAGGTCGTGGTCGGGGGCCAGACGCTCGATGACGGCGGTGCCGCACGGCCCGCAGCAGAGGTGGAGGAGAACACTGGACACGGCGTCACCGCTCCTGCTCAGACTGGCCGGGTCCGGCCAGTGTCATGGAAGAGACATGCCGGAGGGGAAGGGGAGGGGCGGGCCAAGTAACGGGGGCCTCCGCCCGCGCCCTCACCTGCCACTTGCCACTTGCCACTACTCCTGCAGCCGCGCCACGTCCGGGTGCCACGCCAGCTTGGCCAGCAGGTCCAGGTAGTCCTGTTCCGTCAGCTCCTCGGGACGCTTGCCCGACAGCGCCACCAGCACCCCCTCCATCACGTTCGTGCCCGGCGAGCGACCCTCCATCCGGGGCGTCGTCGTCACGAGCGTGGTCAGCCCCAGCGCCTTGAGCTTGGCCACATCCTCTTCGGTGGTGGTGTTGGTGAGGACCATCTTGCCGGCGAGCAGGTCGGTGTTGTCCGGGCCGGGCTGGGGCAGGTTGCTGCCGATGAAGTGGAAGTCGCCGGCGATCACGTCGGCCCACTGGAACCAGCGATTGCCCCGGCTGTGCACCTCGTGCTGGTGCTGGCCGGTCGGGTAGATCAGCTTGAAGGGCAGGCGGCAGATGAGCGGCAGCAGCGTCCGGGCGAGCACGCGGATCGAGCCGAGCTTCCGCACCGGGAGAGGGATCTTGAGGGCGAAGATGACGTCGCCGAAGCAGGTGTCGGCCCCGGTCTCGGTGACGGCCTCGGCCAGACCGAACCGATCCACGGCGGAGACGACGAGCACGCGGGGTTTGCGGCCGGAGCCGTCGGCGGGCCGCAGCAGTCCCTCGCGGTGCAGGTAGCGCACGGTCTCGCGTTCGAGGGTGTTCTTCAGGCCGCTGCCGTCCACGACGGGGGTGGTGTGGGCGTGGGCCGCCAGGCGTGCGGCATCGCGCACGGTCCAGCGGCGCCCTCCGGCGATCAGGTACAGGTCAATGCCGCCCAGGCCGATGGCCGCCGCCTGGCCGTCCAGGTCGGAGATCATCTGCGCCGCACGCTGGAAGTCGCCGTCGGTGCCGAGGCGCTGGATCAGGAAGCGTCGCCCCAGGAACTCGGTCTCGATGGTCTTGTCGCGCCGGGACGAGCCGAGGCTGACGCTGACGATGTGGATCGGCTGATCCATGCAGAACCTCGGATCAGGTGTGGATGCGGGCGACAACGGCCGTGGTGTGGATCAGAGGTCGCCGGTGTCGGCGTCGCTCAGGATACGGCCGATGATCATGAGCAGATCATCGAACTCGAAGGGCTTGGTGTGGTACCAGGTGCAGCCCAGCTCCCAGCCGCGCGCCTTGTCCTGGTCCTGGCTCTTGGCGGTGAGCATGAGCACGGGGATGGTGGCGGTGGCGGGATCGTCCTGGAGCATGAGCAGCACGTCCCACCCCGTCAAGCGCGGCATGGAGACATCGAGGACGATCAAGTCCGGCTTGCTCTCCTTGACCCTCTGGAGAGCCTGCATGCCGTCGTAGGCACCCTCGAACTCGTAGCCGGCGTCCTTGAGAAACACCTCGGCACACTGCACGAGGTCGCGCTCGTCGTCAACGAAGAGGATCTTGTGAGCCATGAGAGGCCTCCCCTGGCTAGCGCTCCGTCCCCCGACCCTGTTGCTGCCGCAACACCCATGCTGCTTCGCCGTCGTGAACGCGGCGCCGGTCGGCTACAAACCGGCCACCCCCGAGGCGCTTGCCATACGCCTTCAGCTCCGCCAGCACAGCCGCCAGTTGGCCACTGTGCTGCAAGTCCTCCGGCTCATTGGTCACACACGCGACCGTCAGCGTGACCAGCGGCACCTGCCGCAGTTCCCCTGTGCGCGTTCGGACGAACACCGCCCCCCGCGCCAGGTCCGCGGCGTCGTAGTACTCGGCGCGGCCCGCCGCGAACAGCTCGACCGCCCGCTGCGCCACGGCCTCCGCTTCGGCAGGGCGGACCAGGGCGAAGAAGTCGTCCCCGCCCAGATGGGCCAGGAAGGCCCCGTCCGCCGCCTGCAATGCCTGCTCGATGACGCACCACGCGTAGCGGAGCAGGTCATCACCCCGGCGGTAGCCGTATCGGTCATTATAGCTCTTGAAAAAGTCAACGTCAAAGGCCAGGAGGGCCATCTGGCCCCGCTGGGGCAGGCGGCGGCTGATCTCCCGCTCCAGTGCGCCAGCCCCCGGCAGGCCCGTCAGTGGGCTGGCCTGCGCGAAGCGGGTGCGCGACCCGCAGATGAGCCAGGCGCGGGCGGCGATCTGGGCGGGATCGGCCGCGTCGGGCAGCAGGTCGTCCAGCCCGGTCTCGGCGGCGCGCACGAGGGCCGGTGCATCCGCCGCGGCACTGACCCCCACAATCGCCGGCGAGGACCGGCGATGGCGGTCGCGCAGCTCGCTCACGCGCGTCTCGGCGTCGGCCGCATGTGGGTCCAGCCACACCAGCACGACTTGCGGCGCCACGTGCAGTTGGCCGGCGTCCAACATGCCCTGGTCCGTGAGGGCGCGCCGCAGCGGCTCCTGTAGCCCCTTGGGGCAATCCACGAGCAACACCGCCGGGGCGCTCATGGCCGCCTCGCGGGTTTGACTCGTCGTTGTGCGCCGACTATCATCAGGCTATCCTCGAACGGAGCGAAGGCCATGGAAGTACTCATCCCGATCATTGGCACTCTGGGAGTCGGAGGGTTCCTTGGGTGGGCCGCCGCCTCCTTCCTCAAGACCACCGGGCGCCTCATCGGCTGCGCCATCGGCCTCGTGTTCATTCTCATGCAGGTCCTGGCCTACTACGGCATCGCCCAGTGGCACTGGGACGCCATCGGCCATGCGGTCGGGGGCGTGGGTCACGCGGCCCAGGCGGGGGGCAAAGTGCTGTGGAAGATCATGACCTACAATCTGCCCTTCACCGGCGGCTTCGGCGCGGGCTTCTGGTGGGGGATGAAGCACTGAGAAGAGGGAAGAAGGAAGAGAGAAGATTGAAGAGGCGGGCGGCACTTGGTGCCGCCCGCGGTACTTCTACCACCAGGTAGCAGCGCGGGGTCTTCCGCCCCTTGAGAGTAGCGCGGGCGGCCTCGCCCGCGCCCCCTACGCCTTCGCGCGCGTCACGGAACCCAGCACACACGCCACACTGGCGCCGTAGCCGGGCAGGGCCTGCTTCTCGGCGTTGATCCACTCGCAGGCCCCGTCCTGGGCGAACTGCGCGATCAGGCCCTCCATCATGCGGCGCGCGAAATCCTCATCCACCGTGGCGATCGTCCGCGCCACCCAGCCGCTGGGCACGGCCCAGTAGCCGCCGTTCTGGTATGTGCCGGCCGGGATGTCGCGGAAGAGGCGCTGCCAGACACCGTCGCCGGGCACGTGGCGGACATAGCCCTTCAGCATGATCTGGTCGCGGTGGCGCAGGAAGTAGTGGGCGATGCGCTCGGTCTGCGTCTTGGAGGCCACGCGCAGCACGGCGGCGTAGGCGCTGCCCCACAGGTCCACCTGCCGGCAGTCCCGCATGGCTGCCCGGTACATCCCCTGGTCGTCGTCCCAGAACTCGAACAGCCGGTGGCCGGCATGTTCGGCGCGCTCATACCAGTCGTGGGCGTCGTCGTGCTGCTCCCAGCGGCGGTAGGTCTCGGCCATGAGCAGGCAGGCTTCCCAGTACAGCAGCGACCCGAACAGCGTCTTGCCGGTCTTGGCGATGGTGTCGGTGAAGCCGTAGTCCACCCACGGGTTGTTGCGGTCAATGGCGACCAGGCCGTCCGGCTGCCGCGGCACGGCCTCCATGGCCGCGTACACGCGGCCCAGGCGCTGTTTGACCGGCTGGTAGCCCTTGCTCAGCTTCGAGTAGGCGCAGATGAGCTTGGCCAGGAAGGGCTGGTTGTCCACCGGGGGCAGGGAGCCGATGGGCTCGTCCACCCCGCCGGGGAAGAAGACGGCCAGGCCGTCGGCCTGCACCCGGTCGGGGATGTACCCGTCCTCGCGCTGGCCGGCCAGCAGGTAGTCTATGCCGGCGAGGATCTCGGCCGGGGGCAGGAGCGGCGCGGCGCCCTCGACCATGTAGCAGAAGTCGCGGGTCCAGCAGGCTGCGTAGTGGCCCGAGCCATCGGGGAAGTAGAGCGGCGTCCCATCATGGGCTTCGTGGCGGCACGCCGCCAGCACCTCGCGCGTCTGCGCGGCAAGGGCGTCATAGGCAGCGGCACTGATGCGGATGGGGGGAAGTACCTTCACCGTCGCCTCCTCCGGGCTAGCTCGGAAGGTGTGCGGGCGTCCAGCCCGCCGGGACCGTCACGTCTCGTCTGTCGCCACACTCTCCGGCAGCACGTACCGCTGTCGCAACGCGGCCTCGTCCATCGAGTACGGCACGCCACGCGTCGAGCCGCTGGCGCCAAGGCACAGCCACGAACCGCGCGGCACGACCACCGGCTGCGGGCTCTCCGGGCTCTGCACCAGACGGTCGGCCGTCAGCTTCATGGCCCAGACGCCGACGCGCCGGCGGTACGGCCGGCAGCCCAGGCCCAGCAGGTGCTGCTGGGCAGCCGAGGGCTGCCAGCCGGGGTCATCATACGCGACATAGGTATCGCGGAAGTGGTCGGGGTGGACGGGCCAGTGGCTGTAGTCGTACAGGGCCGCGCGGGGAGCGTCACCCGCGTCGAAGCAGATCATGAAGCCCGCCTCGGCCACGAGGGTGTCCCAGCCGGTCACGATGGTCAGGGGCGCCTCGGCGGCCGGCAACTCCCGCGCCAGGACGAGCCAGTCCGGCCGGGGCTGCAGGTAGGCGAAGCCCGCCGCCCGCAGCTCGTCTGCGGTCCAGTCCCGCTGCCGCAGCACCTCCGGCTCTGACATCCCCCTACGCTTTCCCCTGGTTCTGGCGGGCCAGGATGTCGCTGACCATCTGCGCGTTCTCTTCGACCATGCCGTCCTTGTCGCCGCGGTGCATGCCGACATTGCACACGTCGCCGGGCTTGATATGGTCGAAGCAGTACTCGAAGGCCATGAGCGGGTCAATGCGCCCGGCGCCCATGATCTTGTAGGCGATGCAGGGCTTCTGTATCCGGGCGATGCACTCGTAGGCGGGCGGCAGGTCGGCGAGCTGGAAGCGGTGGCCGCTGCCGGCGTGCAGGCTGCCGCAGTTGAAGATGCACACGACGTGGAAGTCCACGAGGTCGAGCGAGTTGACCCAGTCGTGCACCAGCGGCGAATGCCCGGCGACGCCGATGGGCAGGCCGATGGACTTGGCGTGCGCCACCCATTCCTCCAGCGTCTTGGCGTCCTGCTCCTTGTAGAACCCGTCCACGTAGCCGCCATGGAAGTACGCGCCGCTGGCGCCAATGGCCTTGGCCTCGTCGAGGGCGGCGAACATGGTGGGGTGGGAGCGCATGGCAAGCTGGCCGATCCACTGCATCGGCCCTTTGGCGGCCAGATACTGCCTGGTCGTCTCGATGACGTGCTCGGTCTCGTTATTGGTGACGAAGGTGTTGATTCCCGCCTTCCAGGCGCGGTCCCAGGTCTCCAGGATGCGCTCGGGCGTGTTCCAGGTCTTCATCTCCACGTCGCGCTCGGGGTTCTGGTGGGAAAAGCCCCCGAAGGGGTTGGCGCCAATGAACAGACGGGTGACAGTCAGGCCGGCGAAGTCAACGGTCGGAAGCATGAAGGCATCTCCTCGTATCACATCAGGCAGTGCGTCTGCCCAGGTGTCAGTGCGCCGCCCCCACCAGGTCCTGCAGCCGCGCCACTCCGTGCCGCTCACAGTACTCCGCCAGGCCCGCCACCACCTGCACCGGCGTCTCGGGCGCCGCAAAATGGGCCGTCCCGACCGCCACGGCATTGGCGCCGGCCAGGATGAACTCCAGGGCGTCGTGCGCGTCCATGATCCCGCCCATGCCAATGATCGGTACGCCCAGCTTCGCGGCATGGACCTGCCAGACCATGCGCACAGCTACGGGCCGGATCGCCGGCCCGGACAGCCCGCCGGTGATGTTCCCCAGCTTGGGCTTGCGCTTCTCGATGTCGATGGCCATGCCGACGAGCGTGTTGATGAGCGACAGCGCGTCCGAGCCCGCCGCGACGGCCGCCGCCGCCAGGGGCGCGATGTCGGTCACGTTCGGCGACAGTTTCGTGATGAGCGGCAGGTCGGTGGCCTGGCGGACCGCCCGCACCAGCGCCGACAGCGAGTCCGGCTCCAGCCCGAAGAGCATCCCGCCCTGCTCGCAGTTGGGGCACGAGGCGTTGATCTCCAGCGCGGCCACCTGGCCGGTGTCCGTCAGGCGCTCCGCCACGGCGGCATAGTCGGCGATGCTGTCGCCGGCGATGTTGACGATGACCGGCACCCGCAGGTGCGACAGGTACGGCAGCTTGTCGGCGATGACCGCCTCGACCCCCGGGTTCTGCAGCCCGATGGCATTGAGCATCCCGGCCGGCGTCTCCGTGACGCGAGGGGGCTTGTTGCCGATCCGGGGGTGCAGCGTCGTAGCCTTGACGACAACGGCGCCCAGGGCCGACACGTCCACGAGCTTGCCGAACTCCAGCCCCCAGCCGAACGTGCCGGAGGCGGTCATGACAGGGTTCTTGAGGGAGAGACCGGCGAGGTTGAGGGAGAGATCCGTTTGCGCCATAGTGATTGGGTATATCAAACACGACTCGGTGCCGCGCGTCAAGGGCCGAGCGCACTGGCTCTTACCCACTTAGTCTTGCCGGAAAGAAAGGAACCGAGGCTTGAGCGCGAATAGGAGATTGTCCAGATCACCCTATCTGCTCAGGAGCCTCGGTCATGAAGCTATTCGCCCACGACGAAGTGCAGGCCTTCGTAC
>JAJFUB010000003.1 GCA_021372615.1 bacterium
GGGCCATGCGCGCTCCTCCGGTGGTGTTTCGGACACCGTGGCCCACTCCGGCCAGCGCAGCCTGTACATGACCGGCTCGGATTCGGTCAGCCATGCCTACTGGTCGTACCGCAACCTTCCCGCCGAGCCCGGCAAGCGCTATGCCCTGTCGGCCTGGGTGCGCCTACATGGAGCCATGCCGCCCCACAGCGGCTTTCGGGTGCATCTGGGCTTCCTCAACGCCAAAGGCGAGATCATCTCCGACAAGGACCATCCCTTCTACGAGGGCTGGGCCTCGCAGTGGCTGCATGGGTACAGCGAATGGGTGCCCTTCGGCGTGGCCGCGGTCAGCCCGCCGGGGACGGCGACGATGGCGGTGACACTGCGGTTCGTGGGAGTGGGGGAGAGTTGGGTGGATGGCGTGAAGCTCGTGCAGGGAGATGACGCGGTTCCAGAGCCGCCGGCCTCCCTGGCCCGCGCCGCCTCCTTCGACGCCCCCGAAGTCGCCGCCGGTGACTGCCGGATGACGCTGAAGCTCCGCAACACCCTCGGCCAACCCGTCAGCGGCCTCAGCATCTCGGCCAGCGGTCCGGCTGGGATGACCGGTCGCAGCGAGCAGCCTGTTGACCTGCCCGCAGGTGGCTCCACGAGCATCCCCGTGCTCCTCGGCTTCCCCCGGCAATTCAGTGCCTCAGACGCGCGGGTGCTGCTCACCGGCAAGTACCGCGCAGGGGACAAGGATGAGACGGTGCAGTGGCTGGCGCGGATGCCAGTGGCCGCCGCTGACCTCGTGGAGGCCGTGCGTGACGGGCGGTGGGGGACTCCTGAGAAGAGTCTGCCTAACGCTGCGCCGATTGAGATAGAGGGGAGCGTGGTCACCCGCGCCGGCAAGCCCCAGTGCGTGATGGCCGTGACGCCGGTGGAGTTGCAGGCGGGCGACGGTCTGGGGCTCGTCGTGCGCGTTGCCGCGACAGACAAGGCGCAGGGGCCGATGAAACTGTCTTGGGAATGCCTCGACTACTACTTCCGACCTGCCACGGGCCAGATGGATGTAAACCTCCCGCCGGGCATGTCATGCCTGCTCAAGCTCGACCTGCCGTCCTCGCAGGTTGACCGCCTGATCCGCACGCAGAAGGAAGCCGGGGCCGACCAATATCGGATCACCTGCCGCCTGCTCAAAGGCAATGAGGAGGCCGCCGCACAGACGGACTGGATGCGGCTGAAGCCGCTCAACTTCGACTTCCCCAAGCTCGCGCCCCTCGCCGAACGCTATGACGACCTTCCGGTCTATGGCAGGCTGAAGCTGGTTGACGAGGTGCTCTGCGGCGACCCCGCCGATCCGCACGCGATGCGGCAGGGCGGCAAGGCGCTGAGCACCAAGTATACGAGCGAGCCGCTGGACTACTACGGCGGCGGCCCGCGCCTCACGTACGACTGGGCGCTGACCTATCGCGAGAGCCGGGAGCAGTTCACGAGCATCGCCGAAGTTCTAGGCAAGCCCTGCCGCGTCACGGACAACTGGGGCTGGTTCGCCTACCGCATGGGGCGCGGCCAGGTCCAGCCGGGCAAGCACTACGTCCTGGTCGTCGAATACCCGGAAGACGTTTCGCGCAACTTCCTGCTGTGGAACGGCATTGACTCCCGCGCCTCGTTCGGCTTCCATACCGGCAGTTCCCTCGGCGACCCACACACCCGCCAGCGCTTCATGCAGAAGGTTGACCTTCCGCTATCGGGCCGCTACGAGCGGCAGTACTCCCTCATGTCGGCTCAAAGCGGCGACGGGTGGGTAGCAGTGCATTCCATGGGCGACAAGGCTGATCCCTTCAGCGAGGGAGTAGCCGTGCATGCCCTGCGCCTCTATGAACTCGGCGACCGCCCCGCGCTTGAGGCGCTGGCCATGCCGGCGCAGGAGCCCGAGCAGGCGCCGCGCCGCCTGCTCGGCTTCATCAGCGAAGACGCCACCCCGAGCGCCGGAACCATCGCCTCCTACCGTGCCTTCGGCATGAACTTCTACGCGCCAGTGGCCCTGTCATACTGCGGCGGCACCTACCCCACCAACAGCGGCTATGTGGGCTGGCCCAGCAAGCTGTTCGGCCCCGACAAGCTGAGCAACCCCCACGCCCTCGCCCGCCCGGGCTACTACCGCCTGCAGCCAGGCATCACCGAGCCCATCCTTGCCGAAGGCGATCGCACGGGCGTTACGGTCATGCCGCTGCTCGAATACGGCGGCACCGGGCAACTTCCGCAGGAGGCCCTCGCGGTGTGGCCTGACGGCTCCCCGCACTACTACCACTGGGGCACCACCACCGGCAAGGACGGCCTGCGCACCATGCGCTGCCTCGACGCCGGTACTTGCATTGACATGGCCCATCCCGCCGTCGGCGAAGACCTCGAAAAGCTCGTGACTGAACTCGGAGACCTGTACGCGACCAAGTACAAGAGCTTCGGGGGCCTCATCCTGACACACCGCTTCCAGGCATGGCAGGTCAGCTACAGCGACTACGAGGTGCGGCGCTTCGCGCAAGCCAGGGGCCTCTCGCTGCCCGCCGGCAACCTCGGCCAGTGGGTTCACGACAACCACGAGGCCGCGTTCCGCCAGTGGTACTACGAGCGCAAGCGCGACAACCTGCTGCGCGCCGCCGCCGCACTGCGCAAGGTCCGCTCCGACCTGCGTCTCGTCATCCTCAACTACAACGGCGGCGACGACAACCTGCACTTCGGTACGCCGTTGTACTGGTGGGACAAGGAGAAGGGCGACGAACTGCTCGTGCCGGGCCGGGTGTCGCTGCCGGACGTGGCCAAGCTCGATCTCCCGCGCTTGATGGAAGACTACACGCGCCCCGATGTCGCCTGGCTCAGCGTTGGCATGAACCCGCCACTGTACCGGCAGGATCGTGGGCTGATGAACCTCGCGCAGGCCCACTACCCCTTCCTGTGCGGCAATGAGAAGTATCTCAACCACTTCCGCACCGGGGAGGGCAGCGCGGTCTGCCTGTGGTGGATCTACAACGAGGACGCGTATTTCAACCACCCGCAGGTCGGCTGGAACTGCCCCGGCCTGCATGGCAACGAGCCCGCCGGGCGGTACTGCATGCTCGACGAAGTGCTCGCCATGGCCGCCAGCGACCCCTTCCTCATGGGCGTGCGCATCGGCGACATGAACCGGGGCTTCCCGGAGTACGCGCGCGAGTTCGCGGCAGCGTACCGGGCCCTGCCTGCGGTGCCTTCGGAGATCATCAAAGCGTGTGGGGATGAGAAGATCGTGGTGCGGCGCTACCGCACCAAAGCGGGGACTTACCTGGGGATCATCAACACCGGCCTCGGGCCGGAGGCCGTAACGGTGAAACTCAACGCCGCCGCCCTCGGTGGCAGGCGTCTGCGGAATCTCGTCACCGGCGCTACGGTTGAGGCGCCGCTGACGCTGAAGCTCGAGCCTATGAGCCTCACCGCCTGGCGGCTGGAGTGATCGCTCAGTAGCACTCCAGGACGCGCTCGCGCAGGACCTCGAACCGTCGCTCGCCCGTATCCAGCATGCGCTGCACGGCCTGAAGTCGCTGCGCCATCTCCCCCGCGCCTGCTCCCAACCGCCCTGGCAGCACGACTGCGTCCTGCCGCACTAGCTGCCCACCCTCCAGCGCAAACGCGAGCCGATGGCCCTCGCCTGTGGCCTCATACACCGCCGCCACCCGCCGCTCCCGCCCCGGCAGCACATGCACGAATAGGATCAGGTCCACTGCCTGCACAAGCCGCTCCGGCACGTTGAGGGGCGCGCCGCGCAGGATGTCATACAGCTCCTCCAGGGTGTCTGCATGCAGGCACGATGCCACCCGTTGCTCCTTGGTGAGCGACAGGAACCGCGCCACGTCGGTCCCCCAGATGTAACCATACCAATGCCCGGACCCAATCTCGTGCGCGAGTTCGCAGCGTCTCCGCTGTAGGGCGGGGGCTTGTACCCCGCCGGCCTCTATCATCGACGACGATTGCGGCGGGTTACGGGCCCCCGCCACACA
>JAJFUB010000004.1 GCA_021372615.1 bacterium
GGCGCACACGACGCGCCACCCACGACCTGTCTCCGTAGGTGCGCGAACTTGTGCACGCGAGTGCCAGCCCATCGCCAGGTACGCCCGACACTCCTGTCGGGCGTCTTCAGGGCGCCGGCACCGCCGTCAGCAGCGCTCCGCTGGCACACACCGTCACCTGCTTGCCCGTCGGCGTCGTCGCCGGGATCGCGACCTCCACCGGGTCGGCGAAGCGCGCCAGGCCCAGGAGCTTCCCGGTGGGCCCGACCAGCCGCAGCACGCCGTCATCGCAAGCCGCGGCGATGCTGTCGCCGCATACCGCCAGTTGCCGGGGCGAGCCGGGCAGGTCCAGCCGCCACAGCGGCTCCCCCGTCGCGCCGTAGCACGACAGGTTCTGCGACAGGCCGTCCGAGGCCACCAGCAGGCGGCTGCCGCCTGTGGCGGGCACGGCCTGCAGGTCGGTCACGATGCTGCCCACGTTGGCGGTGAAGACGACCTTGCCCGCCCCATCGCAGACATGGGCCTGCATGTCCTCCCCGCCGATGACTGCCTCCGCCTTGGCGTCGCCGTTCAGGTCCGCCGCCAGCGCCGCCGTCATGTACGGCTGCGTGATGGCGACGTTGTACAGCACCTTGCCGTCCGAGCCCAACACGCGCCCGTTGTAGTACTCGTCCGTCGCGACGATCTCGAGCTTCCCGTCGCCGTTCACGTCTCCCAGCGCGCCCTCAACCGGCGAGTGCGGCACGTTGAACTTCCACAGGGTCTTGCCCTCGCCGTCGAGCGCGTAGTAGTGCCAGTTCTCGCCGGCCATCGCAATCTCGTTGGCCCCGTCGGCGTTCAGGTCCGCCACCGCGACCCACACGACATTGCCGTCGCGGTTCCAGAAGAACGGGAACTCCTGCTTCCATAGCAGCTTGCCGGCCGTGTCGTAGCACTGCAGTTGCTGGCCGTTGTTGCCGATCAGGACCTCCGGCCGCGCGTCGCCGGTCACGTTGCCGATGGCCAGGCAGTTGACGCGCGCCCCGCTCTCGACCGTCCACCGCTCCTTGCCCTCGGCCACCGCGGCCACGCGCCCGCCGGCTGTGCCGTACACGATCTCATCGCCGGCCTTGCCATCCAGATCGCCCGCGGCCAGGGCCGTGATGACGCTCGTGCCGTAGGGTCGCACGCGACCGTCGCGCCGGTCGCCGGCATCGGTCGGTCCCCAGAGCCTGATCCCCTGCAGGAACAGGCCCGCGCCCGGCTGCGGCGTCGCCTTGACGCGCACATAGCGCGCCCGCAGGCCGGGGGTGTCCTTCACATACTCGGGGTAGGACGGGATGGGGTGGTCGCCGGTCTCGGTGAAGCTGGCGACTTCCCGGCATGGGCCGCCCACCGACTCGGCTGCCGTCACGACCGCCGAGGCCAGCCGATAGCGTATCCCGCGCGCGCTGTTGTTGGTCCACATGACGCGCAGGCCCACGCGCGAGATGTCGCGCGGCTGGCCCAGGTCCAGCGTGATCGTCGGCGCCTGGTCTTCAGGCCACAGCACGATCGTGTTCCAGCTTCGCGCCAGGGACTGCAGATCAGTCTTGTAGCTGGGGTCCCAGGTGCTGGCGGGCAGTGGCGCCGGCTCGCTGGCCACGCGGATGTCCACAACGCTGCTCAGCGGCCGCGGCTCGGCCGGAAGCGCCACCTGCCACAGCGGCTTCACCTCCGGGGCCTGCTCCGGCATACGGGGCGCCGGAGCGATGGGACGGGCCCTCACCTGCGCCAGCGCGGCCTTCGCGCCGGCCACCTGCAGCTCCGCCGACGGCTGCGGCAGCTTCTGCGCCTTACCGCCGATCACCAACTCCGTCGCGTCTGCCACCGACACCAGGCCACTGTCGGCGACGAGCCACAAAGCGGCATCGGTGCGCAGGACGCCGGGCAGGTCAATCCGGCCCACCCCGGCCAGCCACTTGCCGCTCGCGCCGCTGATGAGCATGGCGTTGTCGGCCACGCGCTCGGCCTTGAGCGTCGACGCCGCACCCTCGTGCGTGTGCAGCAGGTTGCTGAACATCGCGCGCTGACCGGCCTGCAGCGGCAGGCGCCGGTGCTGGCGCAGGACCTTGACCAGCCCATCGTTGGAGTACGGGTAGCTGGCGTAGTAGTTGCTCCCCTGCCCCTCCCACTGCTCACGCACGACGCAGGCCGCGCCGTCGGTGCCCTCGATGCTGAAGTCCTGCCCGGCCTGATCCACCGTGAAGCGGGCAGACGACAGGCTCACGCGGCCGAGGCTGCGCCACAGGCACTCGAGGTCGTAGTCTCCGGCTTCGCGCGCCTGCAGTTCGTCGAAGACGACGAAGAAGCCCTCCTTGACCCACAGGATGTTCCGCCGCCAGTCGGCGCCGTTGTAGGCCGAGGTCAGCACCTGCGCCAGGCCCGTGTGCGGCAGGTCGGCCCGGTGCTCCAGGCTGGCCAGCGGCGGGGGCGACCACTGCTGCCCGTCGCGCGACACCAGCACCATGTTGTGCTGCCGGGGCGTCGTCTCGATGTAGTGCCCCTCGGTCAGGAACAACCGCCCATTGTCGGTGAAGCGCAGGATCGAGGCCCCGTCGCGGTGCCCGTGGCTCATCTCGCCGATGCCGTCCACGAGCATGTACTGGTTCTGCTCGCCGAAGTCCGTGCGGAAGCTGAGCTTGTCGAACGCCTTCTGCGGCGGGCAGTACTCGGGCTTCCACTGCGTGCTGCCGGCGTCGCGGGTGGTGGTGGAGGCCACCTTGTAGAGATTCTCGTGCAGCGGGAAGACGGCGACACCCATCAGGTCAGTGGGCTTCTGCGCCGGCCGATCGTTAGCGAAGCCGCCGATCAGCGGCGGGTTGTCCTTCAGGAACCACTTGAGCGTGTCGTCGCGGGTGTACCAGTTCGCCCGGGCGAACAGCTCGCGCGGGATGCCGGCCCGCCACGCCCCGTCATCGCCGAAGGGGCAACCGGCCCCCAGGTTGTCCACGCACATCATGCTCCACCGCGCCTGCTGGCGGCAGTTGCCGTTCTGGAAGAACTCCATGTCGCCGGTCTTCAGCGAGTACTCGCCGGTGATGAAGTCGGTGGCGATGATGGGGCCATAGCCGCACGAGTCGTGCACGCGCGGCGTCGCCTCCGCCAGCTTGATCAGCGGCAGCGCCATCGTCTTCCAGTGGCCGTTGATGTGGTAGTACTTGTCGAAGTAGAACCCGTGCATGTACAGGCACAACGCCTGGTCGAGCTGGTGGCCGTCGGCGATGGTGCGGTTCACGCTCTGCACGCTGCGGCCGTACGCCTGCTCGTTGCGCACGCCGATCTTCAGCAGATGGTTGGTGATGTCGAGCCGGTCCTGGTCGGTCAGCGAGGGCGACTCCTCGACGAGGTCCCAGCCCTCCATCGCCTGGAAGATCCACTCCATCGGGCCGTGGGCGTTGTTCTTGGGGTCCGGCTCTGCCATCGCAACCCGCCAGATGTCGCGGACCAGTAGCGCCCAGTTCTCACTGCCCGTCAGCACGTAGTTGCGGGCGTAGCTGCGCGTGGTGTTGAGCACCCCGCGGACCGTGACGAAGGCGTTGGTGGCGATCTGCCCGCGGGCAGTCTCGGCCATCTTCTGCCGCGCCGCCTCATCGGGGCCGAGCCCGGGCACGATGCCGGCCGCCAGCGCGCTGTCCCCGGCCTTGATGATCGCCAGCCGGGGCAGCGTCGGGCCCTGGAGCGCCTCGCCGAACAGGCGCAGCGCCAGCTTCAGCCCCGCCGCCTCACTGGCGCCCAGGACGATGACATTGCGCCCATACCCGAAGGGGTTGTGGACGGTGCGCACGACCGCACCCGGATGCCCGACGCCCAGGAGGTTCTCGGTGCTGCCCGCGGCGGTCAGGGCCGGGTCGTCATACCAGACCTTGCCGGGCCCGTGCAGGTACAGCAGGCACGTGGCCGAGGCGGCCTGCGCGGGGACCTCGAAGGGCAGCTTGCCCAGAGCCCAATCCGAGGCTGCCGGCAGCTCCACAGCCGACCCCGAACCCGGTAGCAGCTTGCCGGCCGCGTCGCAGTAGTAGGTGACCAGGGTCCCCCGGCCCTTCTCGCCGGGCTGTAGCCGGTACCATACCGACAGCTCGTACTTGCCCGGCGCCAGCGGGACGGAGCAATGCAACGCCGCCCGCGCCCCGCCCTCGGCCGTCCTCCCCTCCAGGCGCACGCTCTGCGGCGCGCTGCGGAACACCTCGGTGTCCAGGGCGCGGCTGTGAGTCGTCTCGTCATGCAGCGTGATGGACCAGCCGTCCGGCAGGCCATTGTGGTCGTCGTCGAGGTCAAAGCCGGTGTTGGGCTTGGCGACGCCGGGGTAGATGCTATCGGTGAAGTCCATCCGCATCGCGTACAGCCGCCCCAGCAGCGCGTTGTCATTGCAGTTGCCCAGGGCCAGGCAGTGCTGCTGCCGCAAGTCGTCCTCGGTCAGGGCGGTGTCGAGGCGCAGCGGCAGCGTCACCCCCAGGACGCGAGCGACGTCGGCCTGCAGCGCCTTCGCCTGCGGCTCCAGGGCTTGCGGGGTGACGATCAGGGCCGCGGGCTTGCCGTCGGCCACCAGCCGCGTCTCCAGGCACATGTCGCGCAGCTTCTCGATCCGCTCGACCGTCTGCCCCTGGGCCCCGGCGGCCCCGAGCACGACACACAACAGTGCAACACACAACGACACGGCATTCCGACGCATGGCGAGTCCTCCCTGTACGGCTTCACGACCGCGGCAGGTGCCCCGCGGTTGCCGACGACGGCCGCCCCATCACACTACCTGGCCTCGTACGCCCCGAGGTCCGGCGCGGCCCCCTGCGGCACCGCGGTTCCGGCGAAGTCCCCCGTCAGCCCCACGTCCATCCCGGCGTTGAGGCACGGCGACCCGGGGGCCAGGCGATAGTCGCCCTGCTCGGGCGCCACCAGGCGCGGGTCGCCGGTTAGCGAGTGCGGCTCCTTGGACAGTTCCGCCTGGTACTTGCCGAAGTCGGCCTGCGTGTACGAGCGGCCGCAGATCGAGATCATCACGCCGTCCCGCTGGCGCCACAGGTTGTGGTCCATCTGCAGCGCCGCCACCGCCTCGGCGCTCCAGGTGGGCGCGTAGAACGCGTTCTTGGTCGCCTCATCGAAGATATTGTTAGCGATCAGGATGTCATGCGCCTGCGCGGGGCTGGTGTAGAAGCACAGGTGTCGCCCACTCGGGTTGGGGCGCTGGGCGTGACCCCAGCCATGGCCCGCATTCAGACACGTGTTGTTGACGAAGCGGATGTTGTACGTCTCCGAGGCCTCCGGACGGTTCCAGTACTCGAAGCTGTACTCGCTGTTCCAGATGATGTTGTTGCGGTACGTGAGGTTGTACTCCTGGACGACAGCCCCGCCGTTCTGGTTGGTCAGCGCGGCGTCGTAGATCTCCCAGAGTCGGCAGCGTTCGACCAGGTTGTCATGCGCGCTGCCCCAGAACTCGATGCCGTTCCCGAACCGGACCGTGCGGGTGCCGTCGCCATACTGGTCCGCCCCGCCGATCCACGCGATGTCGCAGTCGCGGATGATGAGATGGTGTGTGCCCCCGCCCCCAAACCCGTGCGCCGCGCCGTACTTGAGCGCCAGGTTCTCGTAGATCACCCACGACGTCCCGCCCTGGTTCACAATGTGGCCGGTCAGGGCGCACTCGATCTGCTTGTAGAAGAGCGCGGGGTTGGTCGCGGACACCAGGTAGAGCTTGCGGAACTCCCGGTCGTACCAGTACTGCCCCTGGGTCTTGAGGTCCTCCCGCGTCCAGACCTTCACCCCGCACGACTGCTCATTCCCGAAGATGATGTTGCCGACATCCACGGGCAGCACCCCGTCGTTCGGCACCTCCCCGGCCGGGCACTCGGCGAAGCTGACGCGGTCAATCTCCAGCGTCGCCCCGGCCGGCAGAGCGCCGCCGAGGTAGAGCGTCAGGCGAGCCCTGTCGGTGGTCTTCGCCGCCGTATAGTACTGCGTGCAGGTGGTCGTCTCGGGGCCCATCCGGCGCACGCGCAGGGCGGGGCCGGTCGAGAACCCCGTCCACGGCGCCTCCGTGCTCATCAGCGACGGCAGCCGCAGCACGACCGGCTGGGTACAGCGCCCACTCATCCGCAGCCGGTACGTGCGGCCTTCCTCGATCCTGAGCCCGGTGGTGATGAGCTGGATCTGGTTGCCGCTCTTGCCGCTCGCCGCGCACTCGATGCGGCAGGCGGCCGGCGACTCGGCCCCCTCGACGGCCACCCGCGTCGCCTGCGCGCCGCCCTCGGTGTGCAGCCCCCACTTCATCGCCCGCTCGACCGCGTCCACCGGGGGTAGGGCTTCCTGGGGCTCCGGCATGGCGCCCCCGGTGGACCAGCAGCCCCCTGCCTCCTGCCGCCAGTCGGCCGGGTCATTGCGCGACACCGAGCCCAGGAAGAGCGGCTTGGGGCCCTGGCCATAGGCGCCGTACGTGACCGGCGCGCCCTCCGCGCCACTGCGGGGGCGCAGTGAGCCGCGCCAGAGCCCGCCGCGCCGGAACAGCACCGTGTCCCCGGGCTGCAGGGGCGCCTTGCTCACGTGCGCCAGCGACTGCCAGGCCCGCTCCGGCGCCAGGCCGTCAGCATCATCCGAGCCCCGGTCCGACACATAGTACGTGGCGGCCCGGGTCGGGGACGAGCAAGCCAGCAGACAGCCGGAGAGCACCACGCCGCCAAGCAGCACCGACAGAAACGCCTGCATCGCCGATCACCTCAGAGGGTCTGACATGGCTGCAACGCGCGTGCTACTCCTGCCCCGCGGCCGTGGTGACGATGTGAACGATGCGGATGTCGCCGGGGCCGACCTGCAGGCTGAAGGCGTTCGGGGCCTTGTCCACCGTCAGCGCCTTGTCCGCCCGCAGCTCCCGGACCGAACTGGCCCGCAACGACCGCAGCTTCACCGTCACCGTGGCCGTGGCCGCCGGGTCCAGCTCCTCGGGCGTCATTGTGTACTTCGTCACGCCCTTGTTGTTGATGAGGTAGACCCACCAGCCATCGGGCACTTTGCTCAGGCCGTACTCAATGTCGCCGCGGACCTCGAGTGGCAGCACCTCGCGGACGATCTGCCCCAGCAGCAACTCCACCAGGGGCATGGGCGTCGCCTTCGCGGCGTCCACGCGCTCCCGGGGCAGCATGTAGTCCACAGTGGTCAGCACCACGCGGCCGGCGCCGAAGCGGTTCAAACAGGCCAGGACGCCGCCCTGCTCGTCGCGCCACAGCGGCTCAGCCCCGCTCAGCTCCACCTGCTCGTAGTCGTATGGCACCGTCAGCCTCGTGCCGCCGCCTGACACGGCCACGACGCGCCCCTCCACCGACGACGTCTTCCCCGTGGGCTGCGCGCCGAGGAACGCGGCAGGCAGGTGGTTCCCGATCTGCCGGGCGTTGATGACCAGCGAGCCGCCCTGCCGGACGTACTCCATCAGCCGCGCGGCCAGCGCCTCGTCCACGGCCAGCCCGCCCACTGCGATGGCGACCTTGTAGTTCATCAGCTTCGCCAGGGCCATCGGGCCGCTGGGCGGGTTCGGGGTCACGAGGTCATAGATGTCGCCGAACTCGCTGTTGGTGAGCGCCCCCTCCAGCCCCTTGCGCACATCCTGCGAGTGGGGCGCGAGCGTGTTAAGGAACGCATCGAGCATCATGTCGGGCCGCTCGACCTGGAAGTGCGACCACGGCGCCCCGCCCCATTGCGGCAGGCCCTGGTCGAAGGGCATCAGCAGCGCCACGGGGGCATAGCTGATGCCCCGCTCCGGATAGCGCTGCGTGAAGTCATACCATTCCTTCATCGCCTCGCCGTGGGGCGAGAGCACCCACTCGTCGGTCTTCCCCTCGGCGGGCTGGCAGTACGCGCGGGGCCAGTCCTCGTGCTGCATGAGGCTCGCGCCCGACAGGTAGGCCAGGTACTTGTCGCGGCGGCTGAGCGAGGCCGACATGCCATAACCTGGCCCTGCGTTCTCGCCCTGCCCGGCCGCCGTGGTCCGCACCGCGTATGCGTAGTTCGGCTCATTGTTGACGGTCGCTTTCCCGTCCTTGTCACAGCCGTTGTAGTAGGTGGCGATGTACCACTGCCAGGGCCGCCCATATTGCCGCGCCGCCCCGCGCACGCTGAACAGCGACACCTGGTGCCGGTAGGGGCCGGTGTTGGTCGTCTCCGAGATCGCCATGCTGCCGCCGTACTCCAGCGCGTAGTGATCGAAGCACCAGCCGCCGCGCAGGTAGATCATCTTCTCGGGGTCGTCGAAGTAGTACCGGCGCAAGGCCTCCGCGCACTCCTGCAGGCCCTGCACCGCCCCCGCGCGGGACGCCGCGGCGCGCTCGAAGAGCGCCTGCGCTCGGCTGACTGCCGTCTCCGAGCAGCCATGCTTGCGCGCCGACTCCAGTCCTCGCTTGGGGTCCCCGAGCGGGCCGACATACTCGTTGTCCCACTCCACCCCGGTCCAGAAGCCCAGGAAGTTAGGGTGCGCCCGCTTCCACTCCAGGTAGGCCCGGTTGTCCACATGGAAGTCATCCAGGCAGCGGAACGGCGGGCGCCCGGCCGAGGTATAGACGACGAAGGGCAGACGGGGGTCTATGGTCAGCTTGAGCAGGCGATCGGCGCTGACCGCCAGGGGATCGGCCCCCTCGGTCTTCAGGTCGCCCTGGTAGTAGCACCGCGCTGCGTCGCGGACCATGGGCTCGGGCAGCACGTGCTTGGCCATCATTTGGTTCTGCTTCCCCTCCGGCGACCAGTAGGGCAGCATGTTCCAGAAGCGCCGCTGCATGATGGCTGGCGGTGTCAGCGAGGGGCTCACGGTGAAGTCGTTCCGAGCGACGACGCGGGCCTCGCTCGACTTCCCGCCGGCGCCCCTGTCGTCGGGCTTCGCGGCCGCGGCAGTGCTCAGCAGGGCCAGGACAAACAGCGTTGCGGCAACCGTCGGCGTCGTGGCGTTGCAGCCAACCATGGTGTCACCTCTGCGGAACCTGACGTCCGTCAGGCTGACGGTTCACTCTCGGCGCTGCCGCCTCCTCCTCGCGGGGGCCGACCACAGGGCTCCAACGTCATACCCGGGAGTACGCTTCCTGCTCCAGTAGCGCGGGCGGCCTCGCCCGCGCGTGACGGGGGCGGCCTCGCCCGCGCGTGACGGGGGCCGGGCAGGCGAGGCCGCCTGCCCTACGGGAAAGGACAGGTCGCCTGCGGGATGTCACCCCGGCGCGAGGACGGAAGGAGGGCGTGTGACTTTGGCAGGGGAAGTCAGGGGGAGCGTCGGCACAGACGGAGCGAGGAACGACATGGCACGCGTCAGGTTGGCAGTCATGGGGGCCGGGCTGATCGGCGCCAGGCACGCGGCCCTGGTGCGGGCGAACGCGGCGTGCGTGCTGGTGGGTCTGTGCGACACCGACCCGGCCCGCCAGTCGGCTGCCGATGACCTCGGGGTGCCGTTCTACTCCAGTGTGGAGGAACTCCTCGACCGGGAGCGACCTGACGGCGCGATCATCGCCACCCCCAACGCCCAGCATACGCCGGTGGCTGTGGCCTGCGCGGCGCGGGGCGTGCATATCCTGGTCGAGAAGCCCATCGCGGACACGCTCGCCCAGGCGCAGTGCCTCATCGCGGCGGCGCGGGACGGGGGCATCCGCGTGCTGGTCGGCCACCATCGCCGCCACAACCCGCTCGTGCAGCAGGCGCGCGACCTCGTGCGCGGCGGCGCCCTGGGGAGGCTGCTGGGCTTCTCAGCCCTGTGGACGCTGCTCAAGCCGGAGGAGTACTTCCGCGTCGCCTGGCGCCGCGAGCGTCCCGGCGGCGGCCCGCTGCTCATCAACCTGATTCACGACCTGGACAGTCTGCGCTTCATCTGCGGCGAGGTCGCCAGCGTCTACGCGCAGACCAGCTCGGCCGCCCGTGGCCTGGCGGTCGAGGACACCTTGAGCCTCTCCCTGACCATGGAGAGCGGCGCGCTGGGCACGATCCTTGCCTCCGACGCCACCCCGGCCCCCTGGTCGTACGAGGCGACCACGGCCGAGAACCCCTCGTACTTCCACGTCGCCGAGAACTGCACCCACTTCGTCGGCACGGCCGCCTCCCTGGCCTTCCCCCGGATGGAGCTATGGTCCTACCCGGAGGGTGACCTGCGGGGCTGGCAACACCACCTCGCGTTGCGCCGCATGGCTGTCCCCGCCCTCGATCCGCTGACGGCCCAACTCGAGCACTTCTGCCGGGTGGTGCGGGGGGAAGAAGAGCCCCTGGTCAGCGCGGAAGACGGCGCCCGGTCGCTGGCCGTCGCGCTGGCTGCGCACGAGTCGGCCGCGACGGGCGCCGCCGTCAGTCCGCTATCCGTATGAAGCCGCGCCGGCCTTAGGCCTCCTTCGGCTTGATGAACAGCGCCTCGCCGAAGTCCACCCACCCGGTCCGCAGGTCCACGCGGAACCAGCCCTCGCCGTTCTTCTCGTGGAAGCGCGTGGGCGACCGCTTGCCCAGCTCCTTCAGGTCGTGCTGGGCCCACGTCTCGCCGCCATCGAGGGAGACGATGAAGCCGCAGTCCATGGGCGAGGCCGGCGCGCAGTGTGACGCGAGGAACACGCCGTCCTGGACGATCATGGCCCCGGATTCCACCTCCGGGTTGAACAGCCGCGTGTGCTTGTCCGGCTTGCCGATGTCCTCGGGGGCGCAGCAGAACACGCCCCGGTCGTATGGCTCGGGGCCGTTGGAGTCGCTGATCCAGTACATCATCCCGTCCACGAAGCTGATCCCACCCGCCTTGTAGCGCGAGTTCAGATGATCCGAGATGATGACCTGCCAGTCCCAGCGGTCGGCCGCCAGGTCGTATGTGCCCCGCAGCCAGTGGCACTCGAAGTACCCGTCGCGGTCCCCGTCCCCCGTGCAGGCGTAGAAGGCGTCCTCCCACGGGTTGTACGCCACGGTGTGAAGGTGGCGGCAGCGGACCGGGTTGTCGGGGTTGCCCAGCAGCGTGCCCTCGGGGCCGCCGCCCGGCGAGCCGTTGTCCCGGGTGAAGGGGTTCTGGCCGAAGGCGTAGGCGAGCTTCACGGTCTGCCCGCCATCGGTGGAGTAGTAGATGTTCACCGGCGACGCGCCGCCCACGACGTTGCAGTAGTTCCCCCACGCCACGATCTCGGTGCCGTTCACGTCCCACGAGTTGGTGCCGGGGAGGGTGTGGAAGTACCAGCCGGGGCGGCTCGGGTCCTGCGGAGTGTGGGGCAGATAGTCCGACCCGTCGAGGCCCTTCACCGTGACCCGCTCGTACGTCCGCAGGTTGTCGGTGCTCAGGTACAGGTCCGCGCCCGTGGCGAACAGCACATTCCCGTTCCCCAGGAGGCAACTGAACGTGATGTTCCGCGCCTCGGGGAAGGCCAGGCGGTAAGGCCAGGTGTGGCTGTTGTCCTCCGACAGTAGAATCTCATCATCCGTGTGCGCAAACGCCCTGTTGTCACGCTGCGAGTCGACGTAGATGCCCTCCGGCGCTAGCCGGTACCAGAAGTGCTCGGTCTCTCCGATGTGTGTCTGTGGCATAGTCAGCCATTCCCATTCAGTTCTCTGCGGCGAGTTGCGCCGGTGGCCAGGCCACGGCGGCGGGTACTTCTCCGCAGGTCCCCGGCCCGCCTCCCTGCCGGGGACACCAGGGGGCGAAGCAGGAGCACGTCGGGCCGGGCGGGAAGTGGGGGCCGACGGGTCGTCTGGTTGAGAGGAACAGGCATGGAGTCTGATACGCACTCTGAGTTGACGCCGCACCACACGCCGGCACAGGCCGGCCCCCCCGGGCAGGGCGGCAACGGCGGGTCGGCCTCCCTGGCGCGCAAGGTGACGCTGGCCCTGCTGTGGCTGATCTACGCGACGCACTATCTGGGCCGGGTGAATCTCGCCGCCGCGCAAAAGGACCTCGCCGCCCAGCAGGGCCTCAGCAAGCACCAACTGGGCTCTCTGCTGTCGCTGCTGAAGATATTCTATGGCAGCGGTCAGTTCATCAACGGGCATCTGGCCGACCGGTTGAGCCCTCGCCGCCTGATCGTCCTGGGCCTGACCGCCTCGGGCCTCATCAATCTCCTGTTTGCGCATCAGAACCGCTTCGGCTGGTTTGCTGTCCTGTGGGCCGCCAATGGCTACTTCCAGGCCTTCGGCTGGACCTCCGTGGTGCGGCTGGCGGCCAACTGGTTCCCCCCGCGCCTGCGCGAGACGGCCTCGGGCATTCTCGGCACCTCGTACGTCCTGGGGAGCGGGCTGAGTTGGCTCCTGGCCGGCGGGCTCACCCAGACCTTCGGCTGGCGCTATGCCTTCTGGTGCCCGGCCTGGATCTGCTTTGCCGTCGCGGGTGTCGTGCTGCTGTGGGTGCGGGACAATCCGGCGGAGGCCAACGGTGCCAATGGCGTGCCTGGCGACTGTCCCGCCGACCCCGCCGAGCCTGCGGCAGACCCCCGCCGTCGTGGCCGGTGGCTCGCGCTGGGCGTCCTGGCCTTCGCCCAGGCCTGTCTGCTGTTCGGCTATCACGGCCTGCTGGACTGGACGCCGCACTATCTGGCGGAGGTGGGGCGGGTGGGCGCCGAGGCGGCCGCCAACCGCGCTTTCCTGCTGCCCCTGGGGGGCGGCCTGGGCTGCCTGGGGCTCGCGCTGATCTCCCGGCGCGTGCCGGGTAAGCTGGGCCTGGGCCGCACAGTCGTCGCGCCGCTGCTGGTGCTGACCGCGCTGGTGCTGGTCTTCCCGGGCTTGCCGCGCCGCGCCCCGGCGGCGATCCCCGGCGGGCTGCTCCTCATGGGCGCGGTCTCGTCGCCTCCCGCGAGCGTCACAGCGTGCGCGCTACCGGCCGACCTGTGCGGCGCCGAAGCCGCCGGCCGCGCCGCCGGCCTCATTGACGCCTCCGGCTACGTCGGCTCGGCCTGCTCGGGCTGGCTATCGGGCCAGGTGCTGGATCGCGTGGGGGCACATCGTGGGTCGGACGCGGCGTGGAATGCCGTCTGGCGCATGTGGGCCGGGGGCGTACTCGTGGCGGCGGCGCTGATCAGTCTGATCGCCCGGTGGCTGCGCCGCGACGGCAACCGGACGGGGTAGCCCGTCGGGGCCTGGGGAAGGGTCTAGCGCTTGCGGCGGGCGGCACACCCGTTCAGGAACAGGTCCACGTGTGTGCGCGGATCCACATGGAGAGGCTCCTGGCGGATCTCGGCGCGCAGGGCTGCCGTGAGTAGCGGGCCCATGAACGCCAGCCAGATGCTGTCCCCCATCTCCATGGTCAGTTCACCGGTATCCTGGTAGTGCCCGAAGAGATGTGCGTGGGCCTGCTGCAGCCCGGCGAAGGCCTGGTGCACCAGCTTCTGCTGCTTCTCGGGCATGCGCGCCACCTCGGGCAGCACGCCGATGAGCAGGTGATCCCCTCCGCGCAGGTACTCGACCGCCAACTTAGTCAGGCTCAGCAGGTCGGCCTCCAGGTCCCCGGTCGGGGCGGGCACGACCTCTCGGTCCGCCTCGGCCCGCTGCACCAGGGCTGCCGCCAGCAGGTCATCCCGCGTCGAGAACAGGCGGAACAGCGTGACTTCATTGACCTGCGCGACGCGCGCAATCTCCCGGCTGGTCGCACCGCGGTACCCGCGCTCGTGCAGTACCGTCAGGGCGGCCTCCAGCAGCCGCTCCCGCGCCGAGCCCAGTACCTGGGGATCCTGCCGATGGTTCGTCACAGCGCGTCTCACGGGGTGCCTCCTCGGTCACTCACTATAGCCCACTCGGTTCCCTGTGTCCAACCCCCTGGCCCTGCCAGCGGCACCACGACGGCCCCTCCGGAGCTGGTCCACAGAATAGTGCTTGACAGATCATACCCGATCTCGTAGGATCAATGCAAGTACTTGCTTGCATCGTCCCGGGTAGTCGCATCGCTTGCCTTCGTATGACCCGTATTTCCGCCGTAGAGCCTGGGTTGCCCCCCGGCCAGTGTCTTGCTCAGCCCGGCATGTCCGACGCGCCTGCGCCCCTCCCGAGACAGGCCGGCGCGCGTCCAGGACCCGAAGGCCCTGGGACGCGTCCGCTGTTCCCACGACGGAAGTCGTGCCGGGCTGAGCGATTCAGTACCCCTGGCCCGCCCCGCTGGCTCGCCCGAAGACCGGGCCGCGCGGGCGGGTACATGTGGGCAATGTACGAGTCCAGAGGAGCTTGCCTCCCATGGCCGAGCACAGCCTGACCGACTGCTTTGTGGGCGCCGCCACCGTAGGACGACGCGGACAGATTGTGATCCCGACCGAAGCGCGCAAGCGTCTCGGCATTGAGCCCGGCGATCGGCTACTGATAGTGACCGACCCGCAGGGCAGCGGCGTGGCCTTCGTGAAGTTCGACGAGGTCTCGGAAGTTCAGCGAGGGTTGCAGGCTGTGCTGGCCTCCATGTACGAAGCCTGAACCCCCGGTAATGTGACCGCTCCCCAGGCGCCCTGACCCTCATTCGGTTCGCCGGTGGTCACTGCGACGGTCCATCACGCGCTCGGTGGCGCGGGGTACGCTTGGCTTGTGCCACGCCTCCGACGTCCGGCACCAGACGTGGCGCCACAGATCGCCGGCCCGGAAGCACAAGGAGGAAGATCGCATGTTGCGACGAGTCGCGACGAATCACACTTGGCTCGCAGTGGCCGCGGCCGTGGTGGTGCTGGTGCTGTCGTCCTGGGCGCTGAGCGGCTGCGGCCGCGGTCACGCGCAGGCTCCTACCGCCGCCGCCACCACTACCGCTACCCCGGTCGAGGTGCAGGCGTCCACGCGCGGCGTCGTGACCCGCTGGGTGGCGGTGTCGGGCTCACTCGTGGCTCTCGACGACGTGCCCGTGTCCTCCCGCGTCAGCGGACGCCTCGCGCGGGTCATGGTGCGCGAGGGCGATTCGGTGGCCGCCGGGCAGGTCGTGGCGGAGCTGGACATGGCCGATCAGCGGTCGGGGTTGCGGGCTGCCGAAGGGGCCGTCCAGGCCGCCCAGGCACGCCTCGAGCAGGCCAAGGCCGTACACCGCCAGCAGGTCGTGACCTCCCAGAGCGGGGTCAAGGTGGCCAGTGCCGCCTACACCCAGCAGCGCGTCACCACCCGCACGGGCATCGAGGCCGCACAGGCTGCGTTGCAGAGCGCCCAGGCCCAGCTCTCACAGGTCCGCGAGGGCGCCCGGGCCCAGGATATCCGCCGCGCCCAGGAGCAGGTGACCATCGCCCAGGCGCAACTGGACAAGGCGCAGGCCGACAGCGCGCGTTACCGGAGACTCACCACACAGGGCGCGGCTGCCAAGGCCACCCTCGAGCAGTACGAGACCGCCGAGCGGGTCACGCAGGCGCAACTGCGCGCCGCCCAGGAGGCCCTGTCGCTGGTCAAGGAGGGCGCGCGGTCACAGGAGGTCATCCAGGCCGAGCAGGCCGTCCGCCAGGCCGAGGAACGCTTGCGGCAAGCCAAGGCTGCGGCGGCGATGGACGACGTGCGGGCGGCCGACCTCGAGTCGGCCAAGGCCGGCATGGCTCAGATTGACGTGCGTGCGGCCGACGTGCAGGCTGCCCGCGCCGCCCTGCACCAGGCGCAAAGCTCCGCCGCCATCTCCCGCAAAGCCCTCGCCGACGCCTTCATCCGCTCACCCCTGTCCGGCCAGATCGCCTCGCGCACCGCCGAGCCGGGCCAGGTCGTCTCCCCCGGCGCTCCGATCCTGCGCGTAGTGGCGCTCAACTCCGTCGGCTTCGAGCCGGCCGTGCCCGCCCGCGAGTTGGCCTCCATCCGCGTCGGCCAGCCCGTCGAAGTGACGATCAACAAGCTATCCGCTACGCCGTTCCAGGGCCGCGTCGCCGTCGTCTATCCGGCGGGGGCCGAGCAGAGCCGGACCTTCACCATCCGCATCAGCATTGACAACAAGCGCGGCTTGCTGCGCCCCGAGATGTTCGCCCGCGGGCGCATCCAGGTCGAGCAACACGCCGACGCGCTGCTGGTCCCCAAGGATGCGCTGCTGCGCGACACCGCCGAGGGGACGCGCGAGGACCAGGCCCGCGTCTTCACCGTCGAGAACGGCAAGGCCGTCGAGCACCAGGTTGTCACCGGACTGGAGTCAGAGGACGGCCAGTGGGTCGAGGTCCGCGGTCTGACTGAGGGCGCGCAGATCGTCGTGGAAGGGCAGCATGGTCTCACCGACGGCGAGCAGGTGACCATCGGGACCGGCGCGACCAAGTAAGCTGCCGGGGCGGAGTACCCTTCCCTTGGCTGCAACCGCGCACAGGCTGTCGAGGCCGCCATCGCCTCAGGGATGGGGCCGGAGGAAGCAATGCAACTACTTGCCAGGCTATCAGTCCACAGGCCCGTCGTGGCGACAGTGCTCATCCTGACCCTCGTCGTGGTGGGGACCCTGTCGCTCACGAAGCTGGGCATTGACCGCTTTCCGAACGTGGACATCCCGGTCGTGACGATCACCACGATCCTCCCGGGCGCGACGCCCGAGGAGATGGACTCCCAGGTCACCGAGGAGATCGAGAAACAGGTCAACAGCATCTCGGGCATTGACACGCTGACCTCCACCTCGTCCGAGGGCGTCTCGGTCGTGATGATCAAGTTCCTGCTGGAGAAGGACGTGGACGTGGCCGAGCAGGAGGCGCGGTCCAAGGTGGACTTGGCAGTGCCCAACCTGCCCGAGGATGCCGACAAGCCGACCGTGACGAAGATGGACGCCGGCGCCATCGCCGTCATGACCATCGCGCTGTCGGCCAAGACCGCCGACATTCGCGACCTGACGGAGTTCGCCGACAAGCGCCTGCGGCCGCAGCTGGAGAACATCAGCGGCGTGGGCGAAGTCGAGATCATCGGCGGCCGGGCGCGCCAGGTTAACGTGCTGCTCGATGCCTATGCGCTGCGCTCCTACGGCCTGACCGCCTCGGACATCGAGGCCGCGCTGCGGGTGCAGAACCTGCAGGTGCCGGGCGGCTCGACCGACCAGGGCAACCGCCGCATGTCGGTCCGCACCCAGGGCCGAACCACTGACATGGCCTCCCTGCGCGACCTCATCGTCACCGTGTGCAACGGCCAGCCGATTCATCTGAGCGACGTGGCGGACGTGGAGGACGCGGCCGAGGAGGCCGAGTCCATCGCCAACGTGAACGGTCAGCGCGCCGTCGTGCTGTCGGTCAAGAAGCAGAGCGGCGCCAATGTGGTCGCCGTCGTGGACGCCGTCACCAAGCGCCTGGAGCAGGCCCAGTCCATGCTGCCCCAGGGCTACGAGACGCGCGTCGTGTCGGACAACTCGATCTTCATCCGCCGGTCGCTGGACGCGGTCAAGGAGCACCTGATCCTCGGCGCGATCTTCGCCTCGCTGGTCGTGCTGCTGTTCCTGGCCAACGGCCGCTCGGCCATCATCGCCGCCCTGTCCATCCCGGCCTCGCTGCTGGCGACCTTCACGCTCATCTCGCTGATGCACTTCACGCTCAACATGCTGACCCTGTTGGCGCTGACGCTGGCGGTGGGCATCGTCATTGACGATGGCGTCATCGTGCTCGAGAACATCTACCGCTATCTGCATGAGAAGGACATGTCGCCCCGCCAGGCGGCGCTGGACGCGACCAAGGAGATCGGTCTGGCTGTCCTGGCAACCACAGCCTCCCTGGTCGCGGTGTTCATGCCCATCGCCTTCATGCAGGGGATCGTGGGCCGGATGTTCCAGTCGTTCGGCCTGACCATGTCGTTCGCCATCATGGTGTCCCTGCTGGTGGCGTTCACGCTCACCCCCATGCTGTGCTCCAAGTGGCTGCGCAAGCCGCGGCCGCAGGCCGAGCGGGGGGACGACGGCGAGTCCGGCGCCACGCCGACGCGGGAGCGGCACGCGGGGCACAGCGAGAAGTCGGGCCTCTTCGGGCGCATCGAGGGCTTCTACGGGATGGTCCTCGACTGGTCCCTGCGGCACCGCTGGGCGGTGGTGCTGCTCGCCCTCGCGATCTTCGCCATGGTTGTACCGCTGGGCAAGGGTGTGGGCTTCAGCTTCATCCCCGAGGACGATGAGAGCCGGTTTGTGGTCTCGGTACGGGCGCCGGAGGGGACGACCCTGGCGGCGACCGAGACCCTCATGAACCGCATCGCCAGGGACATCCGCGCACTTCCGGAGGTCGCCTACACGGTCGTCACAGTGGCCGACGACAGGCAGCGCACGCAGAACCTGGGCACTGTGGATGTCCACATGAACCAGGTTGAAGAGCGCAAGACTAAGACGACACAGCAACAGTTGATGACCCGGACACGCAAGGAGATCCTGACGCGCTATCCGGCCGAGCTGCGGTCCACCGTGTCGCCAGTCAGCCCGATCGGCGGCGGCGCCTCGGCTCTGGTGACGTACACCATCACCGGCCCGGACACCGACCGCGTGATCGCGGCGGGGAACCGCATGGTCGCCGCGCTCAAGAAGGATCCGCTCGCGGCCGACGCGGACACGAGTTCCGTGGTGGGAAAGCCGGAGCTGGGCGTGACGGTAGACCGCCCCGCGGCGGCGGACCTGGGCCTGTCGGTCGCCGCGATCGCCTCGACGCTCCGCACGCTCGTGGCGGGCAAGAAGGTCTCAGACTACGCCGACGGCGGGCACCTGTACGACGTGAACCTGCGGGCGCTGCCGGAGTACCGCCTGTCGAGGGACACGCTCTCGCTGTTCACGGTCAAGAGCGGCAGCCCCACCATCGGCACGGTGCCCCTGGACCAGGTCGTGAGCTACCGTGAGACCGGCGCGCCCTCGGTGGTGAGCCGCTACGGCCGCGCGCATTCGGCCACGATCTCGACCAACCCGGCGCCAGGAGTATCGGAGTCGACGCTCCAGAAGCGCGTGGTCGCTCTGCTCCAGGAGCAGAACCTCGGCCCGCTCTACCGGGGCGCCTTCACCGGCCGCGCGGCCGAGCTGGCGCGGACGATGAGCGGCTTCCTGATATCTCTGGTTCTGGCCGTCGTCTTCATGTACCTGATCCTGTCGGCCCAGTTCGAGTCGTGGGTCTACCCGCTGGTCATTCTCAACGTGCTCCCGCTGACACTGCCGTTCGCGATGTTCTCGCTGTGGGTGCTGCGGGGTTCGCTCAACATCTTCTCGATGCTCGGCATCCTGGTGCTGTTCGGGATGGTCATGAAGAACGCCATCCTCCAGGTGGACCACACCAACGGGCTGCGCGAGACCGGGATGGACCGCCGCCAGGCGATCCTCACCGCCTGTAAGGACAGGTTGCGCCCGATCCTGATGACGACGATTGCGTTTGTAGCCGGCATGGTGCCGCTGGCCCTGTCGAGCGGCACGGGCGCGGGCACGAACCGGGCCATGAGCCACATCATCATCGGCGGCCAGGTGCTATCCCTCGCCGTCACGCTCGTCGCCACGCCGGTCATCTACTCGCTGGCCGACGACGTGCTCCAGTTCCTGGCGCGGCTGCGCAAGCACGTGGCCGAGCGCCGCGCGCAGCGGCAGATGGCCTAGACGCTGACTTGGGTCAGCTCGCGCGATAGCGACAGACAGGTCGTGGGTGTGGCGGTGAGGTCGCGCAGCGACCTCCGTGCGACGGGCCCCACGACCGGCGGCGGGGCCCGCCGCACACGACGCGGCACCCACCGCCCTTACCTCGAAAGCAGGAAGACAATATGTGCAGTGAATGTTGTCAAGCAGCCAGAGCGTTCCGGCCAGGGGCTCTGCTGGCGACAGGCATGTTGACATGCTTCCTCTGGCTGGCCTCCCTCCCGGCGCGGGCGGAAGAGACCCCCGCGCCTGCTCCCACGGCCCTGACGCTGACCCCGGCAGACGCCGCCGACCTGGCACTCCGCAACAGCCTGCAGTTGCAGCGCGACGCGAAGGCCCTGGAGCAGGCGGAGGCTCGTCTGCGGCAGGCCCGGGCCCTGGGGAAGTTCACCTCGCAAGCCAGCGCCTCGGCCTCACTCACGATGCCGACGACGCCCTACGTGGACAGCTTCAACCATCAGTTCCGCGTCTCGCTGAGCAAGCCCGTGTACACCGGCCACCGCCTGGAGCTGCAGAGCGCCCTGGCGCGCCGCGGGATCGAGGCCGCCGGCGCACGCGCGGCGGTGACATCGAGTGAGACGGCGCAGGCCGCGCGGACGCTGTGCTACAACATCCTGCGCCTCGACATGCTGGCCAACGTGGCCAACCAACGCGCCACCGCCGTCGCTGAGCACCTGCGCATCACCCGCGCCATGGAAGCCGACGGCACCGTGCCGCTGTTCGAGGTCGTGCAGGCCGAGACCGAGCTGGCCAAGGCCAAGGGTGACATCATCGCCGCCCAGACGGCGACGCAACTGGCCCGCGCGACGCTCGCCAACCTGCTGGTGCTACCCCAGACCTGCGCCTTGAGCGTGCAGGAGGGAGTGCCGCTGCCGGAGCCGGAGGGGAAGCTGACCGACCTGATCGCCCGCGGCCTGGGACAGCGCCCCGAGCTGGCGCTGGCCGAGCGCCAGCTCAAGGTCGCCGAGGCCAACCTCGAACTCACGCGCCAGAGCACCAACCCCCGCCTGGACATGGTGGCCCAGCTCAACCAACAGACGCAGACAAGTGCCGCCGAGCCAGTGAACTGGGTCGTGGGCCTGTCCCTGACCAAGCCCCTGTCCGATGGCGGGTTGCGCCGCGCCCAAGTGGCGGAGCAGGCCGCCGTCGTCGCCGATGTGAAGCTGCAGATTGAGGACCTCAGGCAGCAGATCGCCCTGGAGATCAACGAGGCTTCCCTGGCGCTCCACCAGGCCCGCGAGCAACTGACGGTCGCCGAAGCCGGCGAGGTCAACGCCCGCGAGCGGCTGCGCATGGCTGAGGTGCGCTACGCGGCTGGCCTGTCCATCGGTGTCGAAGTACTGGACGCCCAGACCGCCTTCGCCGCGGCGCAGACGGCGACGGTCAACGCCCGCTACGACGTCCAGACCTCCGTCGTGCGCCTGCGCAAGGCCGTGGGCGACCTGGACAGCCAACTCGCCGCGCCCCCTGAGTAGACCCCCTGACAGGCGCGGGGAGGGGACCTGCGCCCCAAACGGCGAATACCTACCCTCGGTAGTCGGTTACTGGACCGCCGGGCTGGCGACGCCTGCTCGCCGTGCCCCGGTCGTGCGGGTGACGCGAGCCCGCAGTGACCGCGCAGGAGGGTCAGATGAGTGCGCCACGCACCCAACTCCTCGTCAGCCTGGCGATCGGCATAGCCGCGGCAGCCATGGTGGTGTACGTATGCTCCGACAGCATGCGCACCAGCCTCCTCGGTCGTCTGTGCTGGCGCCTGGAGTTGGTGACGTACGACTTCCGTGCTGCCAACAGCGCTCCCGACGCCCCCAACCCCGACATCGTTCTGGTCACCATAGATGAGCTGTCGCTGTCGCAGCTGGGCGTCTGGCCCTGGTCGCGGGAGTACCACGCCCGGACCATCCGCAACCTGACCCGGGCCGGAGCCGCCCTGATCGGTCTGGACGTGATCGTGAGCACGGTCAGTGGCGAAGCGTCTGCCGAAACGGCCGCGGCCAACCAACCCCTGGGCTGGGAGCCGCCGCTGAGTGCGGCGGACCTCGCCCTGGAGCGGGCCCTGGCCGCCAGCGGGCGGACGGTCCTGGCCGCCAACATCACCCAGGAGAGCCTCCCGGGCCAGCAGATGGACGCCAGCCTCACCCAGGCGCAGTTCCCCCACTGGCGCTTCGAGGATGCGGCCCTGGGCACCGGCCTGATCGGCATGCTGCAAGACGATGACGGGGTGATCCGCCGGTCCCGCATCAGCCGCACCTATCAGGACGAGCAGCTCTTCACCATGCCTGTGGTCCTGGCGGCGCTCAAGCGGGGCGTGGAGCCGTCCCAGGTCGCCGGGCAGGTCGCCCGGGGCGCCGGCCTTCGCTCGGGCGCCCTCGATCCCAGCTTCCTCGTCTCCTTCCGCACGCCGGACCGAGGGTTCACCCGCATCCCCTACTACCGCGTGCTGCGCGGCCAGTTCTCCAGGCAGGACGTCCGGGGGAAGATCGTGCTCATCGGGGCCACCGCACAGACGCTGCAAGACTCCCACAACACCCCCCTGGCCATGCGTATCCGCACCTCGCCGACCTCCGGGCCCACCAGCAGCAGGCTTTCCGGAGTGGAGATCATCGCCGACGCCCTGGATACCATCCTCCGGGGCTCATACACACGCCGCGCGTCCGGCGGACTGACGCTGATCCTGGCCTGCCTCATCGGGGCCCTGGTGACGCTGGTCGAGATGCGGGTGCGACCCGTATGGGCTGCCCTCGCGGCCTGGCTGCCCTCACAGGTCGGCTCCCTGGTGTTCGTCCTGGTGATGTGGCAGTTCTACCGGCTCTGGGTCCCGTTGATCCCCCTGGCGCTCACCGGCTCGCTCAGCTACGTGGGCGTGCTCGTCTACCTGGAGCTGACCAGTGAGCGGCAGCGCCGCAAGCTCCATCAGTCCTGGTCCCAACGCGTCTCGCCAGAGGTGCTGCAGGTCATTCTCAGTAACCCCGCGATGACCCAGGTAGCGGGCAAGAAACTGCAGGCCACGGTACTCTTCACCGACCTGCAGGGCTTCACCACCTTCTGTCACGCGTCACCGCCTGAAGTCGTCGTCGAGAACCTGAACCGCTGCCTGGCCCTCATCACGGGCTGCATCCGCCGGCACGGCGGCACGGTGCACAAGTTCATCGGTGATGGTGTCATGGCTGTCTTTGGCGACCCGGTACAGCAGCCTGACCACGCCATGCGGGCCATCCGCTCCGCTTGCGACATGCAGCAAGAGATGGAACGCCTGCGCGCCAACCTCGACGCGGACGCCTGGGTCCCCAACCTGCGCGTAGGCATCCACACGGGCGAGCTGGTTGCCGGGGACATCGGGTCAGGTGAGATGTTCGAGTACACGGTCATCGGGGATACCGTGAGCACCGCCTCACGCTTGGAAGGCCTCAACAAGGAGTACGGGACGGGCATCATGATCAGCGACGCCACCCTCCAGGCCGCCGGCGAGGGCGTCCCGTGCCGACGGCTGGGCCTGGCCGAGATCCGCGGCCGCCCCGAGCCCATGGAAGTGTTTGGAGTGGACCCCTGGAAGCCGATAATAGTACAAAACACTACCACTTCGTGAAAGCCACCGGGGAGACCGGCCGAGGCAGTGACGCACAGGCTGTCCTGTGCCCGCCATCACCTCAGCGTGGTTTCGTTGTCTCAGGAGGTCCGCCGGATGAGCATCCCCCGGAAGTCACTGGCTACACCCATCGCAGTTCTGGTCCTGGGGGTGTTGCTGTCCGCCGGGTCGGTCGGTGTCGGGTGGGCTGAAGCGACCGCGCGGTTCACCGCGGTCGTCGGTGGGGTCACCTACCAGGCCGGCGCTCAGGGGGGCTGGCAGGGCGCCAGGGCGGGCACGCCACTCGCCAGCGGCTCCCGTATCCGGACCGACCGCCGCGGCAAGTGCGAGATCAAGTTCCCGGGGGGCAGTCTCGTGCGGATGCCCTCGCGCGCCGACCTCGTGCTGACCTCGGTGACCCAGAACCGCGTTCGGCTCCTGAGCGGGCAGGTCCTGACCAACGCCGTCAAGGGCTCGGGCGTGCGGATCGAGGGCGCGACGGCTGCCGCGAGCGTTCAGGGCACCTGGGTGCTGTTCAACGGCGAGGACATGTCGGTCTGGGACGGCACTGCCACGCTGGAGACGCCCGCTGGCAAGCAGCAGGTGGGCGACCAGCAACATGCGGCTGTCACGGACACGCAGGTGGCGCTCGTGGGCGCGGACGATCAGGCCTACGGCGACGTCACCGTCGCCCTGACGGCCAGCCAGCTCACAGTCACCTTCCACACCACCGCGCCCTGGGCCCTGGAACGGACGGCCGTGGCGGTGAGCACCTCGCCACCCGAGCAGTTCGACCTCGCCGCCCCGAAGTACGATCACCCCCATGTCGCTGCCACGACCGACGAGCACGTGATACCTCTGGCCGACCTCCAGGTCGCGGAGTCTGAGGCCCTGTACCTGGTCGCGTACGCGCTGCTGGCGAACGAGGAGCCGAGCGTGGACAAGGTCGCGGCCTGGGGTGAGGGCGAGGCGATCGCGTCGGGCGGGATGTACTTCGTCTACGCGCCGGCCGCCACCGGCTCGGAGTACCCCTGGGAGTTCCCGACCGGGGCCGCCAAGCCATGGTGGTACGGCATGCAGCCGGGCGTGAGCACCGTCGCCACGCCGGGCACCAGCATCGGGATGGAGATGCGCGACGACCGCTTCTCCTCCTACGATGCCCTCCGCCGCACCATGTTCGGGGCCCCTCCCCATGGCCGGCTCGAGGTCGGCGTGGAGAGCCTCGGCGCGGCCCCGGCGGCCGCCTCCGCCGGTCCGGGCGCCATGCCCCTGATCTGGGCCCTCAGCGCCGCCGCGGCTGAAGAGCCCACGGGGGTCCGTCGCTTGGGCAAGCACTTCTTCGGCCCCCGCAGCCAACTCGACCTCTACGGGCTCCTCGTCTCCGGTGGAGGCTTGGCCGGAGGCCGGGCGCGCATGGCCGGAGTGTACGGCCCGGTCTACATGGAGCTGGGCGGGGAGTTGAGCACCGCCTTCGACGGTGAGTGGGACGCCGACGTGAGCGAAGCCTTCGCTGTCTGGCGCCACGACAGTCTGGACCTGATCGCGGGCCGGCAGCACTACCTCGAAGGCCCGGTCAACAACGGGCCTCTCGGCTCACAGTTCGCCTATCTGTCCCTGGATGGCATCCGCGCCCGCTACCAGGGCCGCGGGTTCGCCCTCGACGGCGTGTGGATAGACAAGTACGAGCGGGGGCTCGTGGAGCCGGGCGACGGCGCCGGCTGGCTGGGCCGGCTGAGCGCCCCCGTGCTCGGGGGGCAGGTCGCAGTCAACGTCCTCAAGGAGCACGGGGCGGACACCGGCCTGAGCCTGGACTTCAGCCTCCCCGCCGCCCCCGGCTACCTGGACGTCTACGGCGAGTTCGGCCAGGACCCGTGGGACCAGCACTTCGAGACCTGGGGGCTCTACTCCCCGTGGCTGTTTGACCGCAGCGGCGTGGACCTGTTCGTGGAATACGCTCGCCGGGATGGCTACCCGCATTCTATCTCCGCGATGGCCTACAAGGATCTGGCGGAGGACTGGTATGGTCTGGCCGGGTTCCGGCAGGTGGAGGGTGAGGACTGCGAGCTATCCATCGGCGTGGCCTGGCGGTTCGGCGCTCTGGCGAAGTGATCCCGTGCGCCAGCAATTCATCCATCTGTTCCTGAAGGAGGAACGACATGGGTAGGTCGGTACAGGTGTCTATCTTGCTGCTCCTGGGGGTGGTGGTTGTGCTCGCCGGTTGTGGGGGCGGCTCAAACGCCGGGGCAAGCGGCGGCATGATCGTCTCAGTGATCTTCCCCACGCGGCCTGCGGGTGTGGTGCCCGAAGCGCTCCCCGTGGCCACCAACAGCGTGCGCGTCCAGGTACTCGTGCCGGGCGTCCTGACGCCCATCGTGCCGGACCAGGTCCTCGCCCGCTCCGGTGAGGGCCCCCAGACAGCCACCTTCGAGGTCGTCCCGGTGGGGCCGTGCCTGGTGCGAGCGCTGGCATACGAGTCCTACGACGGCACCGGGCGGGTCATCGCGCAGGCCGAGGTGCTCACCGCCATTGCTGCCGGAGAGCTGACCCAGGTCTCCCTCATCACCGAAGCCCTGGTCGTGCGCCTCGAGGTCACCCCGGCCACGCTGGGCCTGGACTACCTCGCCAGCGCCGCGCTCACCGCCACGTGCTATGACGCAGACAACAACGTCGTCCTGGCCACGGTCACCTGGGATTCCAGCAGCGCCAGCGTGACAGTGGCGGCCGACGGCACGGTCACCGGAGCGAGCGAAGGCTCTGCGGTGGTGAGGGCCACCCACGCCGCTTCCAGTCTGTCGGACACTTGTGATGTGACGGTCACTCGCCGGCACGTCGCCCGGGTGGTCGTCACGCCCAGCAGTTGCGTGTTGCGGCCCCCCGATCAGTTCCAGACCCAGCTCACGGCCGTCGCCTATGATGCCGCAGGCGTCGTCGTCCCGTACGCGGTCATCACCTGGTCCTCAGACGGCGAGCCGGTCGTCACCGTGGACCAGAACGGACTGGTGAGCACGACCTCGGCCGACAACACCCACGCCATCATCACCGCCAGCGCGGGTGAAGGGACGGATGGCACCTGCGACGTCCGCGTGGCGCCTGTAGGCAAGCTCATCGTGGACGTCCGGTAGGAGCGGCTGAACCGGCCTCGCGCACCTGGGGGGCGTTGACCACAACTGCGGCCCGATCGGCTGACTAGCCGGTCGGGCCGCATACTTGTGGGTGGCCCCCGGCGACGCAGCACATCTGAGCGGAGGGGTGCGAGGTGACGCGCGCCTCGCGCGGACAGCCGAGCGCCACTGACGCCTGCACGCCGACCTTCCCCGATGATGGCAGCACCAGCAGGGAAGCCGCAGCAGGACGCGGAAGAAGCTCCGTGCGACCCCGGACGCACCATGAGGAGCCCTGCCATGGCCCGCTGCAGCCTTTGCCTCGCGCCCCTTCTGCTCGCCTGCACCCTCGCGCACGCCGACCCGGTCCTCGCCCCCCTCAAGGCCGACGCCGCCCGCGGCCCCAACCTGATCCAGAACCCCGGCTTCGAGCAGCTCCAGGACGGCAAGCCGGCGGGCTGGACCAGCCAGCTTGGCAAAGAGTGGACCGCCGACGCCGCCGTGCGCCACGGCGGTCAGACCTCGGCTGCCTTCTCCCGCACCGCCGAGGGCCCCACGTACTGGATCAGCCAGAGCGTCACACTCAACCAGACGCGGCCCACACCGCTGGTGGTGAGCGGCTGGAGCCGCGCCGAGGGCGTGCAGGGCACGCGCGGCGGCGAATACTCCGTCTGGGTGGACCTGGCCTACATGGACGGCACGCCGCTGTGGGGGCAGAAGGCGCCCTTCGACGTCGGCACCCACGACTGGCAGTATGCCGAGAAGGTCTTCGTGGTTGCCAAACCGGTGCGCAATGTGACGGTCAACATCCTGTTCCGGAACGGCGTCAGCGGCCAGGCCTGGTTCGACGACATCGGCCTGCAGGAGCTGCAGGTGAGCGGCGGCCTGTTCTTCGACCGCACCTCGGCGTCGCTGAGCGCCAGGCCCGCCCCGGACACTGCCTATCGCGCGGCGGTCGTGGGCTCGAAGGATGGCATGGAGTTGACCGTCGCGGGCGAGGGCGGCTCGGCAGTGCTCAAGGTGGATGGTCAGAAGATCAGCGGCGACGGTCCCGGCGGCTTCTGGGTCCGCGATGTCGGCGCCAACGGCGCGTGGCTGCAGCCGCGCTACGCCGTCACCACTGACAAGGACGGCGCCACGCTCAAGGGGGAGGAAGGCGGCCTGAAGCTGGAAGCGCGGCTGGAGCCCGCCGCCATCGGCGTGGACTGCCACGTCACCGTCACTGACACCACCGGCCAGGACCGCGCCGTGACAGCCTACTTCGTCCTGCCGCTGGCCGACCTGCCCTGGACGTGGCACGACGACATCCTGCACAGCACGCCCACCACCGGTGGCGAGTACATGAACGCCTCCGGCTGGCCGATCAGCGGCCTCTCCTCGGCCTACCCCTGGTGCTCGCTGACCTCCCCGCAGGTCGGCTTGTCGCTCGGGGTGCCGATGGATGGCCCGCGCGTCGCCCGCATGGTCTACAACGCCGACCTGAAGGCGCTCTACATCGCGTGCGATCTCGGCCTCGTCAAGGACACGGTCAACTTCCCCTCGCAGGGCGACTTCCGCTTCTCGCTCTTCCGCACCGACCCGGCCTGGGGCTTTCGCGCCGCCACGCAGAAGTACTACGAGCGGTGCCCGCAGTACTTCGAGCGCCGCCTGAAGACCGGCGGCATCTGGATGGCCTTCGCCGACATCAGCAAGGTCAAGGACTGGCAGGACTTCGGCTTCGCCTATGACGAGCACAGCGCCACCCCGCTGCAGTTCGACAACGACAACGGCATCGCCAGCTTCAGCTACATCGAGCCGATGACCTACTGGCTGCCGATGGCCAAGTCCTATCCACGCACCTACGAGGGCGCGCTGCAGGCGCTGGCGGACAGCGAGGCCTCGGGCAAACCGGCGCAGGCCGGCTGGGCGAAGCTCACCCGCCGCTGTGGCGACTTCACGCGCGAGGCGAAGTACGACCTCTCGCTGCAGAACCAGGCGTGGTGCGATGGCGCGGTCTTCACCCTCAACCCCGACCCCAACATCCCCGAGGATGCGGACTGCCCGCTCAACAAGGCGCACTGGAGCTACAGCAAAGCCTGGGCCGACAAGCATCTGCTACCGCCGACCGGCCCCCGCCTCGACGGCATCTACATCGACTCCATGCCCAACTGGGGTGAGGTGCGCAACTGGCGCCGTGAGCACTGGCGCACCGTCGCCACCCCGCTGACCTTCGACCCGGACACCAGGCAGCCGGTCCTGCTGCAGATGTTCTCGACCTGGCAGTTCAGCAAGTGGGTGGCCGACGACGTCCACGCGCGCGGCGGGGTCATGCACGGCAACGGGGGCGCGCTGTGGCCGTACTTCCCGGCCCTGCTGGACGTGACCGGCCAGGAGACCGGCGGCATCCTGACCCCCGAGACGATGGCCATGGCCCGCACGCTGCTGCGCGACAAGCCCTATAGCCCGCTCCTGAACACCCGCTTCTCGCAGTTGCCGCCCGACTACCATGTGAGCTACTTCCACCGCAGCGCGCTGTGGTGCATCTTCCCCAGCTACTTCAACGGCGACTACTTCGAGAACGGCAAGTGGGTGATCGGCCGCTTCTTCGACAAGCCGGAGATCTACGAGCCGGTCCGCCCGCTGTACAAGCAGTTCATCCCGATCCTGCGCCGGATGTACGCCGCCGGCTGGCAGCCGGTCACGGTGGCCCGGGCCGAGCCGGCGAGCATCCGCGTGGAGCGCTACGGCGGCGGCCAGGGAAGCGAGACACTCCTGGCCGTCTACAACCCCGGCAAGGAACCCATGACGGCGACGCTGACCGTGCCGCTCAAGCAGCTCGGCCTGAAGGCCACCGGGGCAACGGGCCTGGTGTCGGCCACCGAACTGGCGGCCACGGTGCAGGGCGACACGCTGACGGTCAAGGTGCCCCTCGCGGCCGACCGCTGCGAGGTCGTACACGTGCATCCCTAGACCTGACTTGCCCACGACCCAGGACGCACAAAGCACACCCAACCACGGGGGCAGCAGACATGCGCACCTCAGTCGCGTCGGTCGTCTTCATCCTCATGGCGACAGTCACCGCCTCCGCCGAGGAGGTGTACTACCAGAACGACTTCGAGACGCAGTGCGATGTCGTCTACTGGGCCAGCGCCGCCAAAGTGCAGGTAGACGAGATCGGCCTGAGCACCGAGAGCCCTGCCGGCGGGCAGCGCTGCGCCAGGATCGCCTTCCACGTCGTCTCCGGCGGGGGCTGGTGCTACTTCAAGATCCCGCTCGAGGTCAAGCTCGACCCCGCGAAGACCTACGTCGTCGAGGCCATGGTCAAGTACGAGACCACCGGCGGCGGGCGGGTCGGCTTCGGCCACAGTTGGCAGCACATGCCGCCGGGGCAGGCCGAAGTCCAGGGCAATGGCGCCAGCGCCGGGACCTGCAGCGAACCCCGCAAGTGGCACCACCTGGTGGGCAAGGAACTCGGCGCGGCGTTCCGCGAGAGTTCGGAGATGGCCGGCTGGACCGCCGCCTGCCCGGGGCGCTTTGACGCGCTGTATGTGCACACCGAGGGGAATAGGGAAGGGGACCGGGTGACGGTCTGGCTGGATGACGTGAAGTTCCGCGAGACCAACGCCGAGGACCAGGCGCGCCTGGCGAAGCAGAGGCGCCCGGTGGACTACACCCCGCCCCCCTACCCGGCCGTTGAGGACGCCTGCCCGTGGGGCTGCTGCGGTTCGCTGGAAGGCCATGCGGGGCGGCTGGGCCTGCCGCGTGAGGCGGAGGCGGCCGTCGTGGCGCGCCAGTGGGCCGACTTCGGCTACGACACCTCCCTGCGTCCCGGCGGCATGGTCATGGCGCCCGGCAACCCCAAGCCCGAGGACGCCCTCGGGCAGTTCCTCGATCTGAACCAGAGCTATGGCCTGCGGGTCCTGCCCTCGACCTACCTGACCGGCTTCTACGACCGCAAAGTTCCCCGTGACCAGTGCGAGGCCGCCATCACCCGCGTCGTGACCCGCTACCGCAACCACCCGGCGCTGCTGGCCTGGTGGATGATTGATGAGCCCATGGCCAACGTGGACGACTGCGAGAACCAGTGGGTGTGGGGCAAGCAGCGCTTCGAGGCTCTCGACCGGCAGCACCCGGCCCTGGGCGCCTTCTGCGTCGCCGATGCCGTCGCCATGTACTCCCAGTACACCCAGGTGTCGCTGATTGACTGCTACCCGCTGCTGGGCCGGCCCGACAAGCCCGCCGGCGACGCGGCGACCGTGGCGCGCTGGTGCGAGCTGTCATGGCGTCGCGGCGGCCGTCGGATCTGGGCCGTCCCGCAGGCCTTCGGCGAACTGGGCAACTGGCGCATACCCACTCGCGCCGAGCTGCGCCTGATGTGCTTCCAGTATCTCTCCCGGGGCGCCAGCGGCTTCATTCCGTACTACTACTCGGCCGCGCCCGCATGGCTCACCGGCTACGGCCACAATGGCCTGGTGGACCTGTACGGCGCCCCGACCCACATGGGCGCCGAGATGCAGGCCCTGGCCGACACGCTCATGCCTCTGTGCCCGCTCTTGGCGCCCGTGCGCTGGCAGGGCGAGCAGGCCCTGGCGCGGGTGGCGTGCGAGCCGGGCGCGGGTGGCAAGCCCGTGCTCGACCTCAGCGTCCTCTCCGGCCCGCAGCACGACCTGATCGTGGTGTGCAACCTCGATGCCACCACGGCGCGGCAGGGCGCGCTCTCGCTCAGTCCCGCGCCGGGGCGCAAGCTCTACGACCTGCGCGCCCTCAAGCCGGTCCAGATCCCCGCAGGCAGTTCCGTGCCGGTGAGCCTGCGGGCGGGCGATGCCGCCGTCTTGCTGTGGGGCAACGACAAGAGCTTCGCGGCCGCCCAGGCCACCATCCGCAGCCGGCGCGTGCAGCTCACCCGGCGGCAGCTTGACGGCCTGACGCGCGAAGCCGCGGCCAACGGCATCCCCCCGCGCCTGTGGGACGACGCCGTCACGCAGAGCGCCGCCCTGGCCCGGCGCGGCGACTACGCGGCCTCCCTGGCCCTGCTGGCCCAGACGCAGACCCGCGTGGCCGCGGCCCTGCGCGATGTCCCCGGCCGCCAGCCGTGCCAGGACCGCCTCGACCGGGCGCGCGAGGCCCTCAGCCGCGCCAGCCGCGCCCTGGAAGTCTGGGTGCTGCAGCGCTGGCCCGAGCGCGAGCGGTCCGGCAAGGTGAGCCAGATGCGCGCCGACGAGCCCCACCTCGGCCCCTACGTGGACACGCTCACGGAACTGGCGCGCTGCGAGCACCTGCTGCAGTACGCGCTGCTCGCCGGCCAGGCCCCCGCGCACGAGGCCGCCTATGCCGACCTGGAAGCCCTCGCCACGCAGGCCGAGACTGGCGTCGCCGGGTTCGTGACTACGCAGCCTCCCCTGACCATCGCGCAGGATCAGCTCAAGCGGCTGACAGCAGCGGTGGCCGATCTGAAGTAGCGGCGCTACGGGATGCTGCCCTACCCGCTCCTGCGCTCCTTGAACCGACCATGAGGGCTGCTCCAGGCGTCCTTGAGGGTCCTGCGGTACACTCCTCACGGCGGATTGGCGGCGTCTGCCCATGTTCCCGCATGGTCAGCGCCCGTCGCTGCGGCGCACCCACTGCGCCAGTACGATCCGTATGGGGAAGGACGATGAGCCGGAAGCTCCTCAGCAGCCTTTTGGGCAAGCCCGACAGTGCGCCGGACGTCAGCGACGACGCCTCGCCGGCTGACGCCCCGGAGGAACGCCTGCCAGACGAAGCCCCGATACAGGAGATACCCACTATGGCCGATTCCGCTCTGTTCGTGGACGTGCTGCAAGAAGAGGGCCACAACTCGTTCTGCGTGGCCTTCAACGCCGGCGGGATCACGCGCGAACGTCTGCACGACCTGCTGGAGAGGATCGAGTCGGAGGTGGAGGCCATTGACCCGCAGGGCCAACTGGACATTGGCATCGTGGAGACGCTGCGCACGCGCGAGTTGCGCGTGACCATCACGGGCCAGGACGCGGGCAACGCCCTCGTGGGGTTGGGCCTGGTCCTGCGCCGCATGAAGGAAGCAGGCTTCGAGACCCGCTGGCCCGCCGCCCTCGACCCCACCAGGCTGGCCTGAGCATCCGCGCCGTCGGGGCGCCGTTGGAGCGCGGCTCTTCGGAGCCGCAGCCGTTGCTCGGGCCCCGCGGCCCTCAGGAGCCGCCGGGAGAGACGTCGCCGTCCGTGTGTCGCTCGGATATGAGGCGGGCCAGGCGTTCGCGGATCACGGGCACCTGGTCCGAGGGCTGCGGCGGGGGTTCGGTGGCCGAGGCCCGGATCGTGACAGCCGCTGAAGACACGCGCCCTTCGCCGTAGGTGGCGGTGACCTTCCCGATGTCCGTGCAGTCCCCCGCCGTGAGCTGCCCTGGCGCGCTGATCTCGCCCGACCGCGGATCCCCCTTCCACCGCCATTCCGCCTGACCGGTCACATCCTCGAGGAGCTGTTTGCCCTTGGTGTCCCGACCGCGCCGCAACAGCCCGCCCAGCCCCCCACCCTTGGCCGGCTTACCCACCTCGTACTCCAGCAGCAGGCGGAACACCTGGGTCATGCCCGCCTCCAGGATGATCTCATCCCCCGGCTCCAGGTGGAGCGCCACCAGTCGCCTGACCTCGATGACACCGCTGGCGGCCGTCTGGTTCTTGTAGCTGGCCGTCACTGTCGCCTGGCCAGACCACTCAGCGGCCGTGGTCAACAGGGCCCCGCGCGACATCCACCCGCTGCCGTCCGGCCCCGTCCACTCCCACGTCGCCAGCGCCGTCACATCCTCCGTGTAGCCGTCGCCGTACTCGGCGGTGACGGAGAACTGGCAGGTCTCGCCCGCAGTCAGCGTGCACCCCTCTGCTGGAGAGACGTGCAGCGCCACCAGGCTCCGCACCAGGATGTGCCCGGACTCGTCGCTGTTGCCGGCGTAGGTGACGACCACCTTGCCCTCGCCGGAGTTCGGCCCGGCCGTGAGAATGCCCGGCGCCGTGATCGCGCCCGTGCCCTCCGGCCCGGTCCAGCTCCACTCCGCCTCGTTGGTCGCATTGCCCAGCGTACCGTCGGTGTACTTGAGCGCCGCCGAGAAGCGCTGCATCTCGCCCGGCTCCAGGTACAGCACCTCGGAGGGCATCAGCACCAGCAGCGCGATGTTGGAGATCTCCACCGGCTCGGAGTAGGCCTCCTGGGTCTCGAACATCGCCACGATCTTGCCGGTCCCGCAGCCCTCGCCCGCCGTGAACAGACCATCCGGGTCGAGCGTGCCGGCCGCCTTGTCCCCCTGCCAGCGCCACGTCACGCCCTCGGTGATCTCCTCTTCCTCGCCCGACGGGTGCTGCAACGCCGCCCGCAGCCGCACCGACTGCCCGGCGCACAGCACCACCGGCTCCGTGGGGCGCACCACCAGCCACGCCGGCTCGCGGACCGTGATCTCATCCGAAGTAACGCGCCATTGCTCGTAGGTTGCGACGACCTGCCCGACACCGGCGGCCTCGCCGGCGGCGAGGAGCCCTTCCGCACTGACCGTCACGGCTTCCGCCGCGCCCGTCCACTCCCAGGTGGCCTGTGCCGTCACGTCCTCGGTCTCCCCATCGGTGTAGCGCAGCAGCGCGGTCAGTTGCGCTGTGGCCCCAATGGTTATCGGCGTCGCCGGCACCTGGTTGAGCTCGAGTCCCGCAGTGTTGCGGACGGCGATGTCGTCTGACGCAACGCTCCACTCGCCGTATGTCGCGCGGACCTGCCCGACGCCACACCCCTCGCCCGCAGTGAACAGCCCTTCGGCACTGACCGCCCCGGCCTCTGCCGCACCCGCCCATTCCCAGACGGCCTGCTCGGTCACATCCTCCGTCGTGCCATCGCCGTACCTCAGCAGCGCCATCAGCTGCACGGTAGCCCCGGCCGACAGTGCCGTCGCCGGGACGTCACTCAGTTCCAGCCCCACAACATTACTGACGGTGACCTCACCGGAGACGGCTCGCCACTCGCCGTACGTCGCCAGCACCTGCCCGACGCCACAGCCCTCGCCCGCAGTGAACAGCCCCTCGGCACTGACCGCCCCGACTGCCACCTCGCCCCTCCACTCCCACGTCGCCTCTGTCGTCACATCCTCCGTCGTGCCATCGCCGTAGCGCAGCAGCGCCGCCAACTGCACGGTGGCCCCTGCCGACAGCGCTGTCGCCGGCACAGCGCTCAGCTCCAACCCCACGACATTGCTAACAGTGATCTCGCCGGAAAAGACCCGCCACTCGCCGTACGTGGCGAGGACCTGCCCGACGGCACAGCCCTCGCCCGCAGTGAACAGCCCCTCGGCACTGACCGCCCCGCCCTCGGCCGCGCCAGTCCACTCCCACGTCGCCTCTGCCGTCACATCCTCCGTCGTGTCGTCGCCGTACCGCAGCAGCGCCGCCAACTGCACCGTCGCCCCGGCCGACAGGGCCGCTGCCGGCACCGGGCTCAACTCCAGCCCCACCACGTTGCTAACAGTGATCTCGCCGGAGAAGACTCGCCATTCGCCGTACGTCGCGAGGACCTGCCCGACGCCGCACCCCTCGCCTGCGGTGAAGACACCCTCCGCGCTCACAGCCCCGACCGCCGCCTCGCCCCGCCACTCCCACGTCGCTTCTGTTGTCACATCTTCGGTCGCGCCGTCGCCGTACCGCAGCAGCGCCGCCAACTGCACCGTCGCCCCGGCCGACAGCGCCGCTGCCGGCACCGGGCTCAACTCCAGCCCCACCACGTTGCTGACAGTGATCTCACCGGAGAAGACGCGCCAGTCGCCGTACGCCGCCAGGACCTGCCCGCTGCCGCACCCCTCGCCTGCAGTGAACAGCCCCTCGGCACTGACCGCCCCCGCCTCTGCCGCACCCGTCCATGCCCAGACGGCTTGCTCGGTCACGTCCTCCGTCGTGTCATCGCCGTACCGCAGCAGGGCCGCCAACTGGACCGTCGCCCCTGCCGACAGCGCCGTCGCCGGCACCGGACTCAGTTCCAGCCCCGCCACGTTGCTGACAGTGATCTCACCGGAGACGGCCCGCCACTCGCCGTACGTCGCCAGGACCTGCCCGACACCGCAGCCCTCGCCGGCGGTGAAGACACCCTCCGCGCTGATCGCCCCGACGACCGCCTCGCCTCGCCACTCCCACGTCGCCTGCGCCGTCACGTCTTGCGTCGTGTCGTCGCCGTACCGCAGCGAGGCCATCAGCTGCACGGTAGCCCCGGCCGACAGCGCCGTCGCCGGGACGGGGCTCAGCTCCAACCCCACGACATTGCTAACGGTGATCTCACCAGAGAGGACCCGCCACTCGCCGTACGTCGCCAGCACCTGCCCGACGCCACACCCCTCGCCTGCGGTGAAGACACCCTCCGCGCTGATCGCCCCGGCCTCGGCCGCGCCAGTCCATTGCCAGACGGCCTGCTCGGTCACGTCCTCGGTCGTGCCGTCGCCATAGCGCAGCCGGGCCGCCAACTGGACCGTCGCCCCCGCCGACAGCGCCGCCGTCGGCACGCCACTCAGCTCCAGCCCGACAACGTTGCTGACAGTGATGTCACCGGAGAAGACGCACCACTCGCCGTACGTGGCGAGAACCTGCCCCACACCGCAGCCCTCGCCGGCGGTGAAGACACCCTCCGCGCTGATCGCCCCGACGGCCGCCTCGCCTCGCCACTCCCACGTCGCCTGCGCCGTCACGTCTTGCGTCGCGTCGTCGCCGTACCGCAACAGCGCCGCCAACTGCACGGTCGCCCCTGCCGACAGCCCCGTCGCCGGCACCGGACTCAGTTCCAGCCCCACCGCATTGCGGACGGTGATGTCACCCGACGTGACTCGCCACTGCTCGTAGCTGGCGACGATCAGTCCGACGCCGCATCCCTCGCCTGCGGTGAAGAGACCGTCCGCGGTGACAGTGCCCGCCGCTTCGTCACCCGTCCACTCCCAGGTGGCCTGCCCGGTCACATCCTCCGTCGTGCCATCGTCGTACTGCGCCACTGCCGCGAACTGCACCCGCTCGCCCGCCTGCAGCACTGCGGTCGCCGGGGGCGACAGGGCGATCCCGACGAGTTGCGCCTCCGGCTCCTCCTCCGACAAGGGCCGGCTGAGGACCGCGTCCGCGCCCTGCTGCTGTAGCTCATCGAGCTGGGAGATGAATGAGGAGGCCGGAAGCGCGCGTCCGGCGATCACGCTGTCAATCTTGGCCGACGTCGCGGCACACAGCCGGGCTTCGCGGCGGGCCCGTCCGTCCGCCTCACTCACCGCGCCGCTGTCGTGCAGCGAGACCGCGATGACCAGGAGCGCCTCCCACAGGCGAGCTCTGTCGCGCGGGGGCAGATCGTCGCTCAGGCCGCGGTGGAGCGCGGTCGCGGCTTCCATGAAGCCGACGAGGTCGTCCTGGCCCAGTGCCGCGCGGCTACGGGCCAACCAGAGCAAGCCCCAGCCGCTGCCATCGCCGAGGGCCAGGGCCGCTTCCGCGGCGCGGCGCTGGGCACGCGGCCGGCCGAGCACTCCGGCGATCTCAGCCGCCAGCAGATGCGTCGCCACGCTGCCCCCGTGTGCCGCCTCGAGAGCGCCCAACGTCTCCCAGGCGTCTTCCGCGCGGTCCTGATCGCGCAGGCAGCGGGCCATCTGCAGTTGCGCGGCTGCGTCGTCGGCGGCGACCGCGATGACCCGCCGCAGCTCCTCTTCCTCGCGCGCGAAGTCGCCCATCTCACAGAGGGCTTCGGCCAGCTCGCGCCGGGCCTCCCATGCGGTCGGCGTGTCCTTCAGGCATCGCTCCAGCTCGTGGGCGGCGTGGCTGTACGCCCGCACTTCCGAAAAGCCGCGGGCAATCGCCCGCCGCGCCTGCTCCGCCGACACGCCGGCCCGGACCGCCCGGTCCGCTTGACTACGGGCCGCGTCCACGGCCCCCAGTTGCAGGTGAGCCACGGCCACTCCGGCGTAGAGCGAGGCGTCGGTTGGGTTCTGTGAGAGCGCCGCCTCGAACAGGCGCAGCGCCGCGCGCGGGGCGCCGATCTTCAGATGAACGCGGCCCAGATGCCGGACCGCCGCGGCGGTCAGCTCCTGGTCCTCAATCGCCGCCTTGTAGCTGGCAATGGCGGCCTCGTAGTCCTGGCACTCCTCGTGCAGCAGGCCCAGCAAGAACGACGTCTGGGGCAGCAGCGGACGGGCCTGCGGAGCGGCGGCGCGCGCCGCCTCCCAGTCGCCCTGCCGCGCGTGCAGCAGCGACACGCTGTACTGCCCGCACGTGCGGTAGAAGTGATCCTCAGCGAGACAGGTCGCCAGATCCAGGGCGAGGTCCGTCTGTCCGGCTGCGAACGTCGCCTGCAGCCGCAGGGCCAGCTCCGGCGCATAGCTGCCAGGTTCGGCCGGCTCGTCGGCATCCAGACCCGCCACTTGCCGGGCCATCTGCCAGGCCAGCCCGACGGGGTCCGCGACCGACCGCGACGCCCCTGCCGCCCCGCGCTGCGCGATCTCCCCCCGCGCGACCTCGGTAGTCTGCGGCGTCAGCGCCAGGCGAGCGAGCAGTTGTGGCGCGAAGACCGCCTGGTCCCCGCGGGCGGCGTCCAGCAGGCGGACCAGCGCCCCCTGCACCTGCGACGCGTCCGGCTCCAGCGCCGCGAGTAGTTCGCAACAGATCTCGCTGTGTGGCGGGTAGAGCAGGGGTCCATCCAACCCGACGAGCCCGTCCGCCAGCCAGGCCTTGACGCGTCCCTCGTCTCCGTCGCCGGTGAGCAGGTCCTTGGGCACAGCCAACTCCGCCAGGCCCGCGAGCACTACGCCCAGCAGCCCCTCCTCCTGGCTCAGTCGGGGCAGTGCCTGGCGCTCCCAGCTGAACTCCGGGCGCACGGCCTGCTGCAGGCCCCGCACCGAGGCAAGCACGCCTGCCTCGACAGGGGAGGCCTGGACGGGGAGAGGGGAGGGGAGCTTGACGCGCAGGGCCGCAGCCAGCCCCTTCGGGTCACCGGCGCGCGTGTCCACGGCATGGCGTACGCCCATGTCGCGCAGTGTCGCCGGTTGCAGCAGAGCCAGCCCGTCGAGGCCGCTGTCGCCGTCCTCCTCGGCCACTGTGGTCGTGCCGATGACCAGTATGTCGGCCCCGGCTCGATCAATCTCATACAGGATCGTCTCGGCTTCCGGACACAGGTGGATGTCGTCAATGAGGAGATACGCGCGGGAGCGCCGGCTGGCCTTGCCCAGGAGGTGATCCAGCGGCTCGGTTCCCAGGCCGGGCTGGTACAGGAAGACGGGGGACTTGCCGGCGGCCAGTTGGCGGCCCAGGCGCAGCAGGAGCGTGCTGCGGCCCGAGCCGGGACGTCCCGTCAGCAGGTGCAGGCCTCCGGCGGAGCCCTCCAGGGTCAGTTCGAGGAACAGGCCCTGGATGTCGCCGACGAACGCCTCCGCGTGGGCATCTATGTCGCCAGGCCGGGGGCGGGCGCCCTGCAGCAGCCAGTCGCCATCCGGCCTGCGACGCGGCGCGCGTCGCGGCAACTGCAGGAAGCCCCCGAGCAAGCTCGCACCGTAACTCATGCTGCCAGATCACCGCAATGGTTGTTGTAGGGGGCGCAGGGCGTCAGCGGGCCAGGAAGGCGGGTGACGTGGGACCCTGTCCTTGGAGGGGGACCGTCCATCCTGGAGCCCCGTCCGGGGCCCGGGCGAGCCGGAGGCTTCCGGTCCTCCCCGGCGGCGATCGGCGTACCGATGCGGCCGCAGCACAGCTCGCAGCCAGACAGAATCGTCCTTCACCCCCGAGCATAGTATACCCGTAGGCCGCGACTGACGGTCAATGCGAACTCAAGGGGGGCGCAAGACCGGGGAAGGAACGTGCCTCAGCGACCGCTCGGGAGGAGGTCTTCACCGGCCCCGGGGACGAACCTGCTGCCGACACGCAGCCCCGCCTGTCGCGGGCAGCAGGAGTGACAGCCTGTGCACATGCTGGCCTTCTCCACCCGGCTCACCGCTGCCGCCCTTCTCGTTGCTCTGGCCACGGGCCCGCCGGCCGCCTCCGCCCCGGCTGCGCCCGCGGGCGGCGCCGACGTTGTCCTCAGCGAGGGCTTCGAGGGCCAGATCCCGGATCTGCACACCTACCGCGCGACGTATGCCGGCGACACCCTCCGGGCCCACACCGGCGAGCACTCGCTGCGCGTGACACCGGTCGAAGGTTCCGGCGGCGCCTACTTCCGGCTCGGCGGCCTCGTGGACGGCCACTCCGACTACGAGTTCTCCGTCTGGGTCTGGGCGGCCAAGACCGGCGGGGTGCAGCTCTACGTCTCCGCCAGCGACGGCAAGCAGCGGCACACCAAGGCCCAGTCCTCGGGCGGGGTCGCGGGCCAGTGGTCGCTCATCACCGGCGAGTTGCGCGGCGACGCCTGGCGCGCGACCGACCGTGACGTCATGCTGGCCATGGTGACTGCGGGCGAGAGCTGGTTCGATGACGCGGTGTTGCGCCAGACCCGCCTGCCGCAGCCACCCATCAAGACCTACCCGCCCCTGGCAGCCCGCCTGCGTGCCCGGGCCGCGGAGCACACCGTCACGCTGCCGCCGGGCGGAGAGGTATCTCTCGACGGCCGCGCCGGTGTCCTCGCCGCCGGCTTCGAGGCCGACGGCGACCTCACGACCGGCGCCCCCACGCCGACGATCCCGGCCGACGGCCTGCTGGCCTTCGCGGTGGACGCCCCCCGGGCCATGTACGTGACCGGCGCCCTGGAGTTGGAGCCCGACGGCGACCTGCGGCCCGGCCTGCGGGCCACGGTCCTGTGTGACGACACCGTCATCGGCGCGCCGATGGTCAGCTTCCCCGCCGGCTGGCAGAGCGACGGCAACGCGCTCACCGGCCCGGCCCCGCAGGTCGTCGGCGAGCCGCCGCCGGTCCGCACTGAGCTTGCCTCGTGGCTCATGCCGGCGGGGCGGCACACGATCATGGTCGCCGGCCCGCACTTTCGGACCGCAGGCAGGTTCGTGCGGCTGCAACTGCGCTCCCTCGACCGGGCGACCGCCGCGCCGCTCTACCAGTTCGCGCTCCTCTCCGACACGCACCTGGGCGAGGGGCAGGCGACCTGGATGAACAACAAGCTCGACGGCCCGGCGCAGGCCCAGCTTGCCGCGACGCTGGCCGACCTGCGGGCCGAGAACACCCGCTTCGCCCTGCTCGCCGGTGACATGACCAACCAGGCGACCCGATCCCAGTTCGAGGCCCTGGGGCGCGTCTGCGCCGAGAGCGGGATGCGCGTGTATGGCTGCATCGGCAACCACGATGCGTACTTGTCCACCTCCCGCCCCGACGCCCTGAGTCTGTGCGCCCCCCTGTTCTCCTCCGGCGCCACCGACTATGCCTTCACCGAGGGCCCGCTGCGGTTCATCGTGCTCGACGGCTCCTACTGGCGCCACGCCGACGGGACGCTCAAGGACTACTACGACCCGAAGACAGCCCGGGGCGTGGCCCCCCGGCCTGAGCAGGTCCAGTGGCTTCGCGACACGCTCGCCGCCGACCCGAGGACCCCGGCGCTCTTCGTGTGGCACTACCCGCTCCACAGTCGCGGCGGCCTCTCCTCATGCGGCTACCGGCTGCCGGGCTCAGCCACGGGGGCCGAGGTGCTGGCGACCCTCGCCGCCGCCCCCAACGTGCGCGGCGCCCTGTGCGGCCATACACACTGGAATGAGTTCAGCGTGGTCGACGGGCAGGCCCACCTGGTGAACCCTTCCTTCTGCGAGTGGCCCAACGCCTACCGCGTGTTCCGGGTCTACCCGGACCACGTCGAATGGGAGCTGCGGCAGGTGCGGAACCGGGGCTTCGTGCGGGAGTCTTTCGTGCCACGCAAGGCGCTCTCGTGGATGATCTCGACCGCCCCGGGCGACCTGACCGGGGAGTTCAGTCTGCAGTGACGAGTTCCACCACCAGTAGAGCAGGCGGCCTCGCCTGTGATGTCGCGTCCCACCACCAGTAGGGCAGGCGGCCTCGCCTGCCCGACCAAGGAGAGCCCGATGCGCACCTCGCCCCTCGTGTTCCTCGCCTGTGCCGCTCTGTGCTGTGGCCTCGCCTACCCGGCCGCCGACATGCCCCTGGCGCCGTCCTGGGAGCAGGCCCCGGCCGCGAAGTTCACCTCCGCCGGCGGCGCCGTACTCGCTGACGGCGCGCCCATGCCCCTCCTGATGGACTTCACCTGGAGCGCTCCCGAAGGCGAGGCGATGGTGCACTACCAGAGCCAGTTCCTGGGCACCGCCCACTGGCGCTCGGTGTCGGTCGTCTACGATGGCAACTGGAACTGGGAGCGGCTCGACGCCCTGTACGACTGGGCCGCCAGGCACCGCGTCTACCTCGTGCTGGGCCTCAACGTGCAGCAGGGCGTGGGCTATGTCCGCAAGGACCCCACGGCCTCGGCCCGCACCGCCGACGGCAAGGCCGTCGAGAGCAATGTCTCCTTCATGCACGAGGGCTACCGCCAGGTGCTCGTGCGGGCTCTGACCGAGCTGGCCGACCATGTCCGCAACAAGCCCTACCATCTGGGCTACTATCCCCAGGACGAGTTCGCCTATCGCGCCCTGTCGGGCTATGAGCCCTGTTCGCTGGCGGCCTTCCGCGACTGGGTGGTGAAGCAACGGGGCGGGCTGGCGCAGGTCAACCAGGCATGGGGCAAGCAGTTCGCCAGCGCTGCCGGTATCCAGCCACCGTCGGAAAAGGAGCCCACCCTCGCCTGGGCCGACTGGCAGGAGTTCCGCCGCTGGGCCCAGATGGACTTCACCCGGCTCGTCTACGACACTCTCAAGCAGGCCGACCCCGACCACGTGGTCATCTGGAGCCTCCCCTTCATGGGCTGGTATGCCGACTGTGCAAGCTGGTGGCGCTTCCCGCCCGTCAGCGATGTACTCATGCGCCACGGCATCGGCTACAGCACCGGCATCTTCCGCCTCAAGATGCTCAGCGCCCTGGCCCAGTGGTCGGGCAAGCCCGCCAACGCGCTGTGCATGCCGCCGGAATACAACCCCTCCTTCGTGCAGATGTCGTTCCTGATGGACGGGCCCCAGAGCGGCCTGTCGCATGTCTGCACGGCCGGCACGATCGAGAACGGCCCCTACATGGGCTCGGCCGACCCGCGCGACAACTGGCGGCGGCGCGAACCGCTCTACACCCGCTCCCGCTCGCTGAACGACCTCTGGCGGCAGATGGGTCCAACGCTGCTCTCCAGCCGGCCGCGCACCCCGCAAGTCGGCGTCTCCATCAGCGATCGCCAGGTGCTGCTGGAGGGTCTCAACCTCAACTCCCTCAACGGCGTGCTGCAGTTGCTGGCGGATCTGAACCTGGACACCGAGGTCTTCTCCGAGCTGTCGTGGGACCGGCTCAAGCAGTACCGGGCCGTCGTCCTGGGTTCGTTCAGCCGCTGCGCGGACGCGAAGATGGCGGCCGACCTGCAGCAGTTCGTCCAGGCCGGTGGCGTGCTGGTGGTAACCGACGGGGCGCTGGCGACCGACGAGAACAACCTGCCGGCCGACCGGGGCCTGGATGAATTCGTCGGTAGCACCGAGGCCGCCCGGGCCGAACTGAAGGAGCCCATCGCCGTCGCGGCGCACGATCTGACCCGCGGCCTGACCAGCCTGCCCTCCCTGGGGCAAGTCTCCTTCCGCAAGCCCGCCAGTGGCACGACCGTCCTCGCCGATGTCCCCAGCCAGGGCGCGGTCGTGACCCTGAGGCCGTCTGGCAAGGGTCGCATCCTGTTCTGCGGCGCCGACTTCGGCCTGCCCTACCAGGCGGGCTACACCGAGGACTTCGCCGGCGTGACACGGCCCACCGACAAGCAGACCATGGACGAGCAGGCGGGCTTCCACTTCGACCCGACCCGGGGCGCCGAGCAGGCCCTCGGCCTGCAGGCCCACAAGGCCTGGGGCATGCTCGTACGCTCCCTCCTGGCGAGTGCGGGCCTCACGCCCCGGGTGCAGGTCAAGCAGTACGGCGACGCCATCGGCGCCGTCAAGGCCCTGAGCTTCCGCAGCGGCAAGGACTACTGGATCGGCCTGGCCAACCGCCTCGTGCGCCCGGGCAAGGACTGCCATCGCGATGCGCCCGAGGAGTACCACCAGGTACTGACGGGCGTGCAGGTGGCGCTGGCGCCGGACGCCGATGCCGCCCCGCGGTTCGCCGTGGTCCTGCCCGATGGCGCGCAGACCGCCGCGGGCTTCAGCGCGGTGCCGCAGATGCTGAAGCTGTCCGGCAACGCCTTCACGCTGCCGCGGCTCACCGACTACAAGATGGTGCTGCTCACCGCCGGGCATGACCCGGTGCTGGGGTTGGAGGTAGCGCCGCGCCGGGCCGTGCGGGGGCAGAGCTTCAAGCTCGCCGCCCACGCGGTCAACCCCTCGGCGCAGGCGGTGCGGCTCGACCTCGTGGTGGACGCCAGCCCGGGGCTGCAGGCGGGCCAGAAGCTGACTCTGAGCTGTCCGCCCGGGGGCGCCGCCTCGGCCTCCTGCACGGTCGCCGTCGGCCCGCAGACTCAGCCGGGCTACGAGACGCTACAACTGGTGGCTACGTACAAGGAGCGACGGCTCTTCTCGCCCAGCGCGGAGATCGAGATCGCGCCGGATGTCACGCTGCAGGTCACCGGCGCGGACCGCACGCTCTTCCCCGCCGAGGAGGGCGGCTCGCGGATCAGCGTGGTGGCGACCAACAACCGCCCCGAGGCCGGCACGCTCACTGCCGACGTGCAGGTGGCGGACGGCTACGCCGCGACTCCGGCCAACCTGCGCCTGGCCCTCCCCCCGGGCCAGACAATGCGCAGTGAGCTGGTCGTGAAGGCGGGGCCGACCACGCCACCACTGGCCGAGGGCCGTCTCAGCGTCGTCACCCAAAGCGGCAGCGCACGCGACGGGTTCCAGCGGTCCCTGCGGCTGGCGCGCGGGGTCGTGGCCTATGTGGACACGCGGCCGGTGCGCCTGGCGGCCGCCGAGGACTCCCGCCGCCCGGTCGGCCTGGCTTGCCTCGAGAACCGCCACCTCCGGGCCGAGTTCATCCCTCAGTCCGGCACGCTGCACTCACTCATCCCGCGCTTCGCCGGGCGCGACTTCCTGCTCGAAGGCGACTACCCCATCGGCCTGGTCTGGTATGGTGCCGGCAACTACGCGCAGACCGAACTGATCGCCGACGATCAGCAGGCCCGGCTGGTGCTCACCGGCGGGCCCGGGGGCAAGACGACCCTCACGGCGACCCTCGGCCGCGACGACCGGCAGCTCCAGTGCGTCTGGGACGCCACCGCCGTCGGGCTGCAGACGAACACGTTCTACCTGATGAGCCACCTGTCGCTGCTGGCCCGGTCCGATACGCTGGTCGCCCCGGAGAAGGGGGCGCTGGCGCGGTTGCCGCGGGGCAGTCGGACGATAGCAGCCGAGCAGCTCGCCGCGCCCTGGGTAGCCGCGGAGAGCGGCGATGGCCAGGAAGTGCTGGGCGTGGCCTTCGACTTCCCGGCGCTGCAGCAGGTGACTCTCCGTCCCGGCGGCGGCGGGTACAACTACATGCTCTTTGGCCCGAAGGCCGAGCCGCCGGGCAAGATGACCTTCTGGCTGACGGGTCTGCAGGGCAATGCCCAGGCGGTCGCCGACTGGGCCGCCCAACTGCCCCGGCCCTGACCGCCGCCGGTCGGTCCCTTGACCTGCCCACTGCTGGAGGACAGAACGCACATGTGACAATCGTCTCGACGGACCACCGCCCCCCGAACCACTCGCCACGCTGCCGCATGGGCGGCGTGGGCCGCCCTACTGCTGGTATGCGCGGCGGCGAGTGCCCAGCCTGTGAACCTGCTGCCGAACGCGGGCTTCGAGGCCGGGCCCGCGGGCGCGGCCGACGCGTGGGACCTGAACTTCTGGGAGCCCGCCGGTCAGCCGCGCTCGACCGGCGGCGTGAGCGACACGGCGGCGCACACCGGCCGGCGCAGTCTCCACGTCGCTGGCACGGGCGCCGGTAGCCACGCCTACTGGAGCTGCCGCAACCTCCCCGCCGAGCCCGGCAAGCGCTACGTCCTCTCCGTGTGGGTCAAGCCCCACGGCGTGATGCCGCCCGCCAGCCTGTGCCGCGTCCACCTCGGCTTCCAGGACAGCCGCGGCGAGATCATCCAGGACAGGGACCATCCCTTCTACGCGGGGTGGGCCTACGCCAGCCTGGATGGCACCGCCGACTGGGTGCCACTGGGCGTGGAGACCCGCGCTCCGGCGGGGACCGCGCGGATGGGTGTGACCCTCCGCTTCGTCGGCATGGGCGAGGCCTGGCTCGACGACGTCGCTCTCATCGCCGACGAGACGGCCCCCGTACCCGCGCCCCCGGCGGGGCTGTGGCAGGGCGCCTCCTGTCAGGCGCCGCAGACCGTCGCCGGCGAGACCACATGCACGCTGGTCCTCCGCAATCAGTACGCGGCACCGGCTGAGAACCTGCAGATCACCGCCAGTGGCCCTGACGGGCTCACGGGGACGAGCGCCCAGCCCCTGACCATCGCCCCGGGCCAGCGAGGCACCGTGCCCGTCCAGGTGCGCTTCCCCGCACAGATGGCCTCGCGCGACGCGCGGGTGCTCTTCACCGGCGCCTACACCGTGGGTGGCGTCGCGCAGTCGGCGCAGTGGCTCGGCAGCTTCACTGTCGTGCCGGCGGCTCTGATGGCCGCCGTGAAGGAGGACTGCTGGGGGCTGATAGACGGGCCGGCGCCCGCCGGCGCGCCCCCCGTGGAGATCATGGGCCTGCTGCTGACCCGGGACGGAACGACCCGCTATCTGTCCTCCTCGGAAGCCGTGGCCCTGCGCCCCGAGGGCGATGCGCTGGCCGCCGTCGTGCGGCTGAATGGCGCCGCGCGCGCCTCCGGCCCACAGCGCCTGCAGTGGGAGTGCCTGGACGCCTTCTTCCGTCCGGTAACGGGCGATCTGTCGGTGGACGTCCCGCTGGGCCGTTCGTTTCTGGCCAAGCTCGCGCTGCCTGACCGCCAGGTGCGCCGCCTCTACCAGACGGGCCGCGAAGCGGGAGCCGACCGCTTCCGCCTGCTGTGCCGGCTGGAGCGCGACGGCGGCACCGCCGAGACCACCCAGAGCGATCTGCGCCTGCAGCCCGACGCCCCCGCGACACCCGATCTGGGGCCGCTGCCCGGCAGCGTCACCGCGGACCTGCCTGTGTATGGCCGCTTGCGCCTGGTGGATGAGGTGCTCTGCGGCGACCCGCGCGATCCGCACCTGCTGCGCCAGGGCGGACGCGGGCTGGCCAACAAGTATACCAGCGACCCGCTGGGCTACTACGGTGGCCGGGACCGGCTCAGCTTTGACTGGGCCCTCGACTACCGCGACGACCGCGACCAGTTCACACAGGTGGCGACGATCCTGGGACGCCCCTGCCGCACCACCGACCAGTGGGGCTGGTTCGCGTATCGCATGGGCCGGGGGGTGCTGCAACCCGGGCGGCACTATGTGCTGGCGGTGGACTACCCCGAGGACACCTCGCGCAGCTGCCTGCTCTGGAACGGCCTCGACGGCTCCTCCGCCATCGGCTTCCACACCGGCAGCGCCCTGGGCGACCCGCACACCCGCCAGCGCTTCATGCAGAAGGTGGACCTGCCGCTGTCCGGCCAGTACCGACGCACTCTCTCCCTCTTCACACCTACGGCGACGGAGGGTTGGGTCGCTCTGCACACGCTGGGGCCGAAGGCCGACCCCTTCTCCTCGGGCCTGGCGGTCAACGCCCTGCGCCTCTACGAGCTGGGAGATGATGCCGCCCTCGACCGGCTCGCGCTCCAGGTCACCGAACCGGTCGGCCTGCCCCACCGGCAACTGGGCTTCATCCAGGAGGACATGACGCCTGCGCCGAAGCGCCTGGCCCAGTGCCAGCTCTACGGCCTGAACATGTTCGCCCCGCTGATCCTGTCCTATGGCGGTGGCACATACTCCACCAACAGCGGCTACATCGGCTGGCCGAGCAAGCTGTTCGGGCCGGAGGGCCTGCGCAACCCCCTGGCCCTGGCCAAGCCGCCCTACTACCGCTTCCAGCCGCTCCTGGCCGAGAGCATCCTGGCCGAGGCGGACCAGCGGGGCATGACCGTGTGGCCGCTGCTGGAGTACTGCGGCACCGGCCAACTGCCGCCCGAGGCCCTGGCCGTATGGCCCGACGGCAAGCCCCACTACTACCACTGGGGCACGGAAGTGGGGCCCGATGGCCTGCGCCGGATGCGCTACCTGGCCGATGGCCAGTGCCTCGACATGGCGCACCCGGCCGTGGGTGAGGACCTCGCGAAGCTGGCCACGGAAATCGCCACCCAACTGGGCGGACACCGGAGCCTCGGTGGGCTGGTGCTCGCCCCGCGGTTCTCCGCCTGGCAGATCAGCTACAGCGACTTCGAGTTGCAGCGGTTCAGCCGTGACCGCAAGATCTCCCTGCCCGCGCGCGACGCCGCGCAGTGGGTCCACGACCACCACCTGCAGGAGTTCTACGACTGGCACTACGAGCGCAAGCGCGAGAACCTGCTGCGGGCCGTCGCGGCCCTGCGCCAGGCCAATCCCGCCCTGCGGCTAATGGTCCTGAACTACAACGGGGGCGATGACAACCTGCACTTCGGCACCCCGCTGTACTGGTGGGACAAGCCGCGCGCCGACGAGCTGCTCGTGCCGGGGCAGGTGTCGCTGCCCGATCTGAGCCGCCTCAACCTGACGCGGATGATGGAGGACCCGACGCGGCCCGATGTGGCCGTGCTCAGTGTGGGGATGAACCCGCCGCTGTACGCACAGGACAAGGGCCTGCTGAACCTGCCGCCCGCCCACTATCCCTTCCTGTGCGGCAACGCGGACTTCCTCAACCACTTCCGCACCGGCGAGGGCAGCGCCGTCTGTCTGTGGTGGATCTACAACGAGGATGCGTTCATGAACCATCCCGCCGCAGGCTGGAACTGCCCGGGCCTCAACGGCAACGAGCCGGCGGGGCGCTACAGCATGCTCGACGAGGTGCTCGCGATGGCGGCCAGCGACCCGGTGGTGCTGGCCGTGCGCATGGGGCAACTGAACCGGGGCTTCCCCGACGTGGCGCGCGATTTCGCCGCCGCCTACCGTGCCCTGCCCGCCGTCCCCTCCACGGTCGTTCGGGCCTGTGATGACCCGCAGGTCGTCGTGCGGCGCTACGACACGTCGCAGGGGGTCTACCTGGCGGTCATCAACACCGGCCTGGGCCCGCAGGGCAAGACGATCCAGCTCGACCCGCGCGCCCTGGGTGGCCGTGCTCTGCGCAACCTCGTGACCGGCGAGCAGCGCCAGGGCACGGACCGCCTCACACTGACCGTCCCCCCGGTCAGCCTGACGTCCTGGCTCATGGCAGGCCCCTAGCGCCGGCCTGTAGCGCGGGCGGCCTCGCCCGCGCGCCCCCCGCAAGCAACAGCACCGTAGTTGCCAGACGTTTCTGGGAAGGTCGTGCGCTCGGCTACGGCCAACAGTCCGCGCGGGCCGGCGCTTGCCGCCAGGCCCACCGGTTTGCCCATAGACCATGCCTGCCACACGGGAGACGCTTGACATGACCCGCACTGCCCGCTCACCCATGGTCGTTGCCCTCGTTCTCCTGCTCACGATCGGCGCCGGCGTCGGCCTCGCCGCGCCGTACCGGATCGCCGCCGTCACCGTCCCGCACGGCCCGGCCCTGACCGGCGACCTCTCCGACCCGCTCTGGCAGCGGGCCGCGCACCTCCCGGCCTTCGTGGCCGCCGATGGACTGAGCAAGCCGCACGCGCCCACCGAGGCCTACCTGCTGGCCGACGCCGAGGCCCTCTATGTCGGCTTCGTCTGCCACGAGCCGCAGGCGGGCCAACTGGTCGCCAATGCCGCCGAGCGCGACAGCTCCGTCTGGACCGATGACTGCGTCGAGTTCCTGCTGGACCCGAGCAATGGCGATACCTCGATGTTCCACTGGATCGTCAACTCCCGGGGCACGCTATGGGATGGCTTCCACGGCCTGGCCGGCGCGGACGCGGAATACACCTCCCACGCCACCGCGAAGGCTGCCGTCGGCGCCGACCGCTGGACGTGCGAGCTGCGCCTCCCGTGGGCGGATGTGGCGGGGACTCCGCAGCCGGGCGAGGTGTGGGGAATGAACTGCTGCCGCGAGCGTAAGCTCGAGCCCGAGGAGATCACCTCCTGGGCCCCCTCCTACGGCAACTTCACTGACCCGAGCTACCTGGGAGAAGTCGCCTTCCCGCCCGCGCCGGGCCCGGTGGCGGTGCAGGTTCTTTCTCGGGGCGCTGTCAGCAGCGACGCCAACGAGCGCGGTCTGAATGTCTTCAGCGTCACCGCGAGCAATCGCGGCGCGAAGGCCGCCAGTGTGCGGACCACCGTCTGTGCAGGCCGCGCCCTGCTGGCGACGAAGCAGGTGTCGGTCTCTCCGGGTCAGAGCCAGTCACTGCAGGTGCCCTACACCGTCCCCCCTGCGGGTCAGCCCGTCCTGGACTTCGCCGTGCTCGTGGACGGCAAGCCTGTCTACGGCAGCAGCCTGACCGCGCTCAAGCCCGTGGGCAAGATGGCCCGCACCTGGGTCACGCCCGACCCGCTCTACCAGGAGTTGCTGACCAGGGAGCCCCCCGGCCTGCGCAGCCAGGGCCACCTGATGTGGTCCCACCTGGTCCTTGTCCCCCAAAGCCGCGAGGCCGCCGTCCGCTTCGGCGTCCGCTACGTCCTCGACGAGGCCTATGGCGAGTACGGGAGGCACAAGAGCCAGATCATCAGCAGTAGCGCCCCGACGGGCGAGCGCGCCCAGTACATGGAGCGCCACGGCGTGACGGTGGTCGTCGAAGGCCCCACTCGCGCCCCCGGCTCCCCCTGGGTCCTCGACCCGGCCAGCATCCAGAACCTGCTGCAGTCCTTCGAGAAGCTCCTCAGCCAGCCCCACCCGCTCGTCTGGGCCATCTCCGCCGGCGACGAGATGGACGAGATCGCCCTACGCGAGGGCGCCGACCTGATGGCCAAGCCACCGGCCGACTTCCCCTACCTCCAGCAGGCCGACGCGGAGGTCAAGCGGGACTACGGCGGCGGGCAGTGGGGCATCCCCGTGGGCCAGCGCGATCCCAGCCCGTACCGCTGGATCGCCTACCGCCGCTGGTGTGCCGCCAAGATGCGCGAGCGCCACACCCGGCTGCGCGAGCTGGTCCAGCGCCTCGACCCGAAGCTGCTCATGCTCGGCGCCGACGCCCAGGGCGGCCGCCTGATGCCCTACGAGTGGAGCAGCCAGGCCGACCTCTTCGACATCTTCACCCAGCAGTGGACCCCCGCCCGCACCCGCTGGCGCGCGCAACTGGGTTGCATCAGCAAGCTGCTGTCCGACCTCACCGGCAAGGACGCCTGGCCCTGCGCCCACGTCGAGCGCTACAGCATGGACCCCACGCCCGACGAGGTGGTCGAGGAGCTGAGCCAGATCTTCCGCAACGGCGGCAGCGGCGTCCACCTGTACATGCCCGACACGGCCGGCGGCGACAAGCTGGTGGGGGACACGCGCGTGTGCTACTTCGGCTCGCCGCGCCGCTACCACACCATCATGAACATCCTGGACCTCTCGCGCACCATGCCGCGCTTGAAGTACCCCGCCGAAGGCCGCACGGCCATCCTGTTCAATGATGACACCCTCCAGGCCGACCCCGAGCAGGGCGGGCGCGGCTACTGCGCCGTCGTCGAGGCCTGTTACACCCTCCTGGGCCCGGTAGCGCGCTCGTGGTTCAAGTTCATTGACTGCGCCCAGGTCCTCAAGCTGCCCTCGCTCCACGAGCGCTTCGACACCATCGTCCTCCCGGTCGCCACCTACCAGCGCCCGGAGATCGTGGCGAAGCTGCGCGACTTCGTGATGCAGGGCGGCACGTTGATCTGCGGCGACCGCACAGCCTTCCAGACCGATGTCCTGGGGAACGACACCGCCGCCGTCCGCGCCGAGATCTTCGGCGTCACCGATGGGCCGGTCCACACCGTGAACACCCTCACCCTCACGGTCAAGGAGCTGGGGCCGCCCCTGGCCTTCTCACACGATGTGCGGCAGTTGCAGCCCAACCCGGGTAGCCGTGTGACCGCCCTGGCCACCTTCCACAATGGCGACCCGGCGATCGCCTGCAACGCGCTGGGCAAGGGCCGGGCCATTCTGTTTGCCTACAACCCCTTCACCTTCAGCGCCGTCGCCGACGCGGACTGGCGCGAGTTCTTCACCCGCTTTGCCCGCTGGACCGGCGCCCCGGTCAACCTGGACATCTGGCGCTTCCAGTTCCCGCGGTCGGTCATCTGGCAGGAGCCGCAGCAACCCGGCTTCTGCCTGACCAACAACCACGTCCTGTGGCAGGAGGAGACCCCCAAGTACCCCCAGAACCGCGACCTCGGCGCGACGTACCGCTACTCGCTGCCGCCGGACGCCATGCCTGACGAGCAAGTCCAGGGCGATGCCATCCCGTGCCAGATCGGCCACCTCACCGACCGCCGCGACTCGATCATGGCGAAGAAGACGAAGGCCGCCTGGTACACCCCCTACGAACTGCCTGCCAGCCGCTGGGTCGTCTCGTGGGCCAAGCCCGACCCGGTCGCTGTCACCTTCGACCTGCGCCAACCGTGGAGGCTGCTGCAGTTCAAGCTCTGGTTCCGCGACACCCTCCCCGCGGTCACGGTCGAGGGCAGTGCCGACGGGCAGCAGTGGCGGTTGCTCGGGCGAGGCAGGGGAGAGGAGGCCGGCGCGGACGTGCGCGACTTGACGATCGCACTGGACCCGAAGACAGCCAGCCGCTTCGTCCGCGTCACCTTCGCCGCTCGCCAGCCGGACCAGAAGCTCACCCTCGTCGAGACCGAGGTCTGGGCGGCCGACAAGTAGCGGCACGGACCGCGGGCTTTCCAGCCCGCAGCAGCATGGACCGCGGGCTTTCCAGCCCGCGGCCGCATGGAGCGCGGCTCTCCAGAGCCGCAGCCGTCGTCACGCCTGCTAGCCCTTGAGCTGTTCGAGCAGCCCCACGGCGGCCTCGACGATCTGCTCCCCGAAGCCGGGCATGTACGGGGTGGAGTTCGGCTCGTACGCGCCCTCCTCGAAGGCCCGGCCGGTCGGGATGTACCCGACGCTGTCATTGCCCAGTTCCAGCACCATCGTCTGCGCGAAGGGCGAGCGGCGCTTGATCTCCAGCCCCAACTCAACGAACAGCTCTCCGGGCGCGCTGACGAGGGCCAGGTCGCCGATGCGCAGGGCCTGGACCACCGTGGTGTGCGCCGTCGGCGGCGTCGCCTCGAACCGCCGCACCCGGCGCTGGAACGACCGCTCGCCCATCAGCACGGGCTTCCCGGCCGCGAGGCGGTCCTCGATCTCCTGGGCCTGCGCCAGGTCCTCCGGGGTGGCTGGCGGACGCGCTGCGAGGGTCACTTCCGCCAGCGCCCCGGCCAGCGGCGCCTCCCCGATGAACTCCGCCTCATTCCAGGCCCACAGGGCGTTCGCCGCCACCAGCGCCGCGGCCCGCTCGCAGTGCTGGTAGTGGTCGTTCCGGTTCGTGACGCGTCCCATGACATTCACGTTGTTGATATCCCCCGAGGCCCCATTGGACAGCGCCGCCACGAAGCTCGCCCCGCGCAGCCGCTGGATCAGCGTCGAGAAGAACCCGAAGTAGTCGGCCGAGAACGACGTGAAGTCGTCGGGGATGCCGACATAGTGCAGGGCATAGTTGCCCAGCAGGCCAAGCGGGCCACTCCCGGGGCGGCGCAGGACCATCACGCCCACTTCAGGGTCGGTCGGACCGGCCGGCTCGACCACGTCGGGGTTGCGCACACCGGGGTTCGTCTGCACCGTGCCATCGGCCATGCGGTAGCGGCGGTTGAAGACCAGGCGGCCCTCCGTCGTCCGCGCCCATCCCACCTCCGCTTCCTCACGGGCCTGCCAGGCGACGCGCACCCCATCGGCGATGCGCCCCCCCAGCCACTCGGTGTAGGCGTCATCGCCGGTCTCGGGCCCGGTGTGCGTGTGGGTGCAGGCGATGAGCACCTGCTCGGGCTTCAGCCCCGTGGTCTCGGCAATGCGGGCCTTGGCCTGGTCCAGGTACTTGCGGCCCACCCCGATGACATCGCACACAGCCACCGCCACAGCGGCCCCGGAGTCCTCGAGCGCGAAGCTGCGCACGTGCAGCGGATCGTGCACCGTGCTGGCCGTGCGCTCCTCGAAGTAACCCCGCATCCGGGTTCCGAGGGGAGGAGTGATATCGAGACACGACACGCCCGCCGTCAGCATGTGAACACCTCGTCCTGTCAGAATTGCGGCGGGGCCACCGGGCGCGCGTGCTTCACTGGCCTGGCCTCGCCCCACCGATGGCACCTGTTCCGCCTCCGTACCGCCGGCACCTTGCTTCCGTCCCCTCGGGCGTTGCCCTGAGGCAGGTCCGGCGGAGCAGGATCGGGAACCCCTACCCCCGAATGCTCGCCCTGTGTCCGTCACCAGGAGGGAAATGCCATGTTGTCCGGGATCGGTCTGGCTCTCAGCCTCGGCTTGCTGCTCGGCGCCTGCTGCCCCACGTCGGCGGCCCCACCCCGCGAGACGACCTTCTACGTCTCACCGGCCGGCAACGACGCCTGGTCGGGGACGTTGTCGGCACCGGCCGCCGGCCGCAAGGACGGCCCCTTCGCCACCCTCACCCGCGCCCGCGACGCCATCCGCGCTCTGAAGGCCAAGGGCCCCCTGAGCAAGCCGGTCATAGTGCGGCTGCGCGGCGGCAGATACGCCGTCACTGACACCATCGCCTTTGAGCCCCAGGACTCCGGGACCGAGCAGTGCCCGATCACCTACGCCGCCTTCCCCGGCGAGAAGCCGGAGTTGATCGGCGGCCGGCGACTGACGGGCTTCAAGCCCGCTGCGCAGGGGCAGCTTGTCGTGTTCCTCCCGGAAGTCAAGGCGGGCCAGTGGAGCTTCCGCTCCCTGTTTGTGGATGGCCGCCGTCAGGTCCGCGCGCGCTACCCCAACTTCGACCCCACCAACCCCTACCGCGGCGGCTTCCTCTACGCCGGCAAGAGCCCCGGCGGCCTCGGCGGCACGGTCGGCAACATCCACAACGCCGGCGACTGGATGGAGTACAAGGTGAGCATCCCGGCCGACGGCGAGTACGCCGTCTGGGTCTTCTACGGGGCCCAGAACGCCCCGTATGGCCGCACGGACATGGCGGGCCGCACCGGCCTGACCGTGGACGGCGGCGAGCCGGTCATGCTGACCAACCTGCAGGACACCGGCGCCTTCTCGGCCACCCGCTGGAGCCGCACCGCCACCCTCCGCCTCACCGCCGGGCAGCACACCATCCGCTGGACCAACTACCAGGGCGGAGGGCTGATCCTGGGCGGGATGCTGCTGAGTGATGACCCCGCGCTCAAGCCGGAGCAGCCGGTCGTCCCGCCGACCGCCCCCGGCCGCCACACCGTCGTCATCCAGGTGGACCAGTTCGCGGCCTACAACGGCAAGCAGCTCCAGGCCAGCCCCGGCGCCAACACCGGCACCAAGGACGCCCTGGGCCTCAAGCCCGAGGTCTTCAAGCAGTCCTGGCTCAGCCCCGGCGCCGAGGTGCACGTCTTCCCCTCCGGCCAGGGCAGTTGCCGGGCCTTCATGGAGATCCTCACCCCGACCGGCTACGACGCCAACACGGAGCGGCTGCAACTGGGCGGCAAGGAGGCCTCCTGCCCGCTCATTCCGGGCGACCGCTACTATGTGGGCAATGTCTATGAGGAACTCGACAGCCCCGGCGAGTGGTATCTCAACCAGGAGACCGGGATGCTGTACCTGCAGCCCCCTCCCGGCTTCTCCGCCAGGTCCGAGGTCATCGCGCCGACCCTCGGCCGCATGATTGACCTGCAGGGCGACCCGGCCGGCAAGCAGCCGGTCTCGTACCTGCGCTTCTCCGGCCTGACCCTCCGCTGCACCGATTGGGCGCTGGGCGAGGGCTGCGCGGGCTATGGCATGGGCTCGGACGGCACGATCTACGGCCGCCACGCTGTTGCCTGCGCCGTGGAGAACTGCACCTTCTCGGCCCTCGGCAAGCACGCCGTCGCCTGGAACGGGGGCGAGGGCAACCGCGTGGCGGGCTGCGACATCTCCCACGGCGCGGGCGGGGGAATACTCATCTCGGGCAGCGCCCGCAACACCGTCACCGACAACCACATCCACCATATCGGCGAGGGCTACAAGCACAACGGCGGCGTCTGCCTCACCGGCGCCAACGCCTCCGAGAACCTCGTCTCCCACAACGCCATCCATGATGTCTCCCGGTACGCCATCACCATGAAGGGCGCGGGCACCAAGAACGTCATCGAGTACAACTTCATCCAGAACACCAGTCTGGAGACCTACGACACCGGCGCCATCGAGGTGACCCAGGGCGACCGCAACGCCCAGAGCGGCACGAAGATCCACGGCAACCTCGTGCTCGACGGCGTCGGCTACTCCTCGAGCTATGAGAAGCCCGTCTTCTGCTCCTGGGCCATCTACCTGGACTCCTTCGCGGGCGGCTATGAGGTCACCGACAACGTCTGCGCCCGCAGCTCCTACGGCTGCCTGCACCTGCAGGGCGGCAAGGGCAACACGGTCCTAAACAACATCTTCGTGGACGGCGCGCAGTATCGGGGCTCGCTGAGCAACTTCGACAACAACTGGGCCAACAACGTCGTGGAGCGCAACATCTTCGCCTGGCAGTACCCCCAGGCCCGCGGCTTCACCTGCGGCAAATTCGGCCCGGATGTCCTGCGCATGGACTACAACCTGTACGGACCCCCGCCGGGTGTCGAGCCGAAGTTCGGCCGCGGCAACTCCACCTTCGCCGAGTGGCAGGCCCTCGGCTTCGACCAGCACGGGGCCATCGCCGACCCCAAGTTCGTGGACCGCGACCGCGACGACTATCGCCTGAAGCCCGACTCGCCCGCCCTCGCCCTGGGCTTCAAGCCGCTGGCGCTGACCCGCGCGGGCCTGGTCGGCAAGCGCTGCACCTGCAGGATCACCCCGCTGTGGCCGGAGTTCTGGGCCGCGGCCCAGGCCATGGTCAAGACGCAGCCCGCGCAGTTGGCGCCGCCCGTGCCGCTGCACGCCGTCGCGGTCACGCAGGCCCCGACCGTTGACGGGACGGTCAGCGCCGGCGAGTGGCCCGGCTATGCGGTGACCATGGGGCAGACCCCCGAGCGCCGACCTGTCTCCGGCCCGCCCTGCAGCGCCTACATCTGCCACGACGCCACGACGCTCTACGTGGCCGTGACGGTGCCCTTGCGCTTGCCCACCAGTGTGCACCGCCAGGGCCCGCAGGGCGTGGTGGATCAGACCGAGGTGGTCTTCCGCGACGCTTCCGGCGCCAAGCCGGGGCCGACCTTCTCGGTCCTGGGGAACGTCAGCGGCGTGCACGAGGTGTCCGGCCACACCAACGCCCCGGAGGCGCTGAACCAGGCCGTGCTGAAGGCCTCGCGCTTCGCCGCCCGGGTGGGCGCGGACCAGTGGACCGGCGAGTGGGCCATCCCCCTGGCCGCCGCGGGCATCACGATGCGTCCGGGCCTGAAGCTCGGCTACAACATGGGGACTTTCCGCAGTGAGACCAACGAGTGGCTGATCTGGGTCGGCGCCCTGGCCACCACCCTGGACCTCGACGGCGGCGGCCTGCTCATCCTGGACTGATACCCGCCGCCCACGGCCCCGTAGGGCAGGCGGCCCCGCCTGCCCCTGCCCGTCGCGCGCGGGCGGGGCCGCCCGCGCTACTGCGGCGTGGATACAACCGCCAGCCTGAACCAAACCACCGGGGCCTCGCCCCGAGCACTGGAGTAGACGATGTCTTGTGACCCGACGCTTCCCAGCAGCTACGATGTGCGCCGCTTCGGCGCCCTGGGCGATGGCCAGACCCTCACCACGGCCGCCCTGCAGCAAGCCCTGGACACCTGTGCGGCCGACGGTGGCGGCACGGTGGTCGTGCCCGCCGGCACGTACCTCACCGGCACGCTCTACCTGAGGAGCCATGTGACGCTGCACCTGTGCGCCGGCGCCACCCTCCTGGGCAGCCCCCGGCCGGAAGACTACAACCCCGACGACGTCTTCCCCGAGAACCGCGTCTTCGCGATCGAGAAGGTCTCGGGCGCCCACCTCATCATTGCCTATCGCCAGGAGCATGTGGCGATCACCGGCGAGGGCACCATTGACGGCAACAGCGCCGCGTTCTTCGAGGCGCTGCCGGAAGAGGAGATCACGCGCTCGTATCGCCGCAAGAGCCGCAACTTCCCCTTCCGCGGCTGGCGCCCGGGCCAGATGGTCTTCTTCTGCCGCTGCACTGATGTCGCCGTGCGCGACGTCACGCTGCGCAACGCGCCGTACTGGACGCTGTTCCTGCACGGCTGCCGCTGGGTGCAAGTGCGCGGACTGCACATCACCAACCCGCCTCAGACCGCCAACGGCGACGGGATAGACCTGGACTGCTGCCAGGAGGTTACGGTCAGCGACTGCCTGATCGAGTCAGGCGATGACTGCATCACCTTGCGCGCCAACGCCGCCCCGCTGGGCGAGGCAGCCCAGGACTGCGCGAACGTAGTCGTGACCAACTGCGTGCTCAGCACGCCGTGCAACGCCATGCGCATCGGCGTGGGCGACGGGGTCGTGCGCGACTGCACCTGCAGCAACATCATCATCAAGGAGGCCCGCACGGGGCTGAGCATCGTCGCCTGCTACTCGGAGCGCTCCGCCCACGGTGCGCGCCTGGAGAACCTGCACTTCGCGCACTGCGTCATGGACACCATGATGCCGATCAACCTGCAACTGGGGCCACACGCCAAGCCGCCGGCCACGATCCGCAACCTGAGCTTCTCCCACTTCCATCTGCTGGCCCGGCAGGGCTGCTACTTCGGCGGCAACCCCGGCCACCCGGTCCAGGACCTGCGCCTGCACGAAGTGGACCTGCGCCTGACCGAGGGCGACGTCAACCCGAGCTTCCAGGCCGCGCAGGCCCATCCGGGCGGCGGCGCCAACGGCATCCCCTCGGGCCTGCTCGCGAGCTACGTGGACGGGCTACGGGTGGACGGTCTGCGGGTGCGCTGGGAGGACGACGCCGTCGCGGACTGGCAGTACGCGGCCGAGATCGAGCATAGCACGAACGTAGCGTTGGAGCGCGTCGAGGCCACCCCGCCCCCGCACTTCGCCGAGCGGGACGCTGTGCGCTACGAGGGGTAGAGAACCGAACGGCGGCCCGCCGAGGCGGGCCGCCGTCCCCGTGTACTGAGGTTTGTGCAAGTAGGGGAAGAGGCCGTGGGTGCCGCGTCGTGTGCGGCGGGCCCCACGGCTGGCGGCGGGGCCCGCCGCACACGTGAGAGCGCAAGCGGTCTCGGCGGCACCCGCCGCCTGAGCGTTTCCTCGCATACGCCGACATCAGTAGGTCGCCACAGCGCGGCTACACGACCTCCATGGTGGAGGGCGGCTTGGTGGCGATGTTGTAGGTGACGCTGACCACGCCGGGGACCTCGCCCGTCAGGCGCGCGCTGAGGCGCTCCAGTGTCTCCCACGGCAATCGCGTCGGGCGCGCGGTGCGCGCGTCCGTGCTGTCCCAGCAGCGCACCTCGATCTGCAGCCCGAAGTCACGCTCCCCCGCGCGCATCCCCGTGACCCGGTCCTCGTGCAGGATCGCCATGTACTGGAAGGCCTTCACGCCGGCCAGTTCCTCTTCGGTGATGCTCGTCGCCTGCCGGACCAGCGCCAGCCGTTCCGCCGTCGCTTCCCCGACGATGCGGGCCGCGAGGGCAGGCCCGGGGAACGGCATGCGGTTATACACGGACTCGGGTAACCCCAGCCCCTGGGCCAGCTTCCGCACCCCATCCTTGCGCAGTTGGACGATGGGCTCGAGGATCTCGTAGCCGAAGGCCTGCTGGGGGTCAATCCCCAGTTGGGCGAACACATTGTGTTGCCGCTTGATGCCCGCTACGGTCTCATCCACGTCCGTGAGGATCGTGCCCTGCAGCAAGTGCCGGGCGCCGCTGGCCCGGACCAGGTCGCCGAAGACATCGCGGTAGAAGGTCTGCGTCACGGCCTCCCGCTTGGCCTCCGGGTCCGTCACCCCCCTCAGGGCCGTCAGGAATTTGTCGCGGGCATCAATCAGCTCCACACGCACACCCAGGTCCGCGAACAGCCGCACGATGCGCTCCGGCTCGCCCTCGCGCATCAGCGCATTGTCTATGAGGTACGTCTTCAGACGGTCCCCCAGGGCCCGATGCCCCAGCATCGTCACCACCGACGAATCCACGCCCCCGGACAGTGCATTGACGGCCAGACCGGAGCCGACCGCGGCTGAGATGCTGGCCGCTTGCGTGGCGATGAACTTCTCGGGGTTGAGGTCCTGCGCTGTGATCTCCTGGATACTCACGTGCCTCACTACTCCCTCCATCTGCAGAATGGTGCTGCCGGGGTGTGCTCTGAGGCAGGGGACGTGTCATCCCTGGCCGGTACCCCCCAGTTCCCCGCGCACCCATCACATACCTCGCGGCCGCCCCCTCCCCGGGCGGGCGCGGCAGGAGAAGCGTAGCGGGGGAGAGAAGCTCTACCATACGAGTCCCGCAACCGGCAACTGCTCTGCGCACATCTGGAGCCGGACCGAGCGGGATGTCTGACCGGGGGCATGGCAGACGCAGATCGGGAGGGCTGGGCATGGCTTCTCCTGTGGAGGCGGGCCTGGTGCGGATCGGGATCCTGCACTCCCTGACCGGCACCATGGCCATTAGCGAGCGGTCGCTGGTCGAGTCCGCCCTCGTCGCCGTGGACGAGATCAACCAGGCGGGCGGCCTCCTGGGCGCGCGAGTCGAGGCCGTGGCGGCTGATGGCGCCTCCACCCCTGCGACCTTCGCACTGCGGGCGCAGGAACTGCTCGACGCGGGCGCCGTAGCCCTGTTCGGCTGCTGGACCTCGGCCTCGCGCAAGGCCGTCAAGCCGGTGGTGGAGGCCGCCGAATCCCTCCTGTGGTACCCGGTGCAGTATGAAGGGCTGGAGGAGAGCCCGCACATCGTCTACACCGGCAGTTGCCTCAACCAGCAGGTCACCCCGGCCGTGGCGTGGGCCACCGCCCAGTTCGGCCCCCGCGTGTTCCTGCTGGGCTCAGACTACGTCTTCCCTCGCACAGCCAACCGCCTGGTGCGCTCGCTGGTGGAGGACCCCGGTGACGGCGGGCGCATTGTCGGCGAGGCATACGCCGGCCTGGGCGAGCAGGACTTCGCCGAGACGCTTCGCCAGATCGCCGAGCAGCGCCCGGACTTCGTCCTCAACACGCTCAACGGCGACAGCAACCTCGCCTTCTACCGCCAGGCCCACGAGACCGGCCTGGACCCCGCGCACATCCCGGTCCTGGCAGTGAGTGTCGGTGAGACCGAGCTGCAGCCCCTCGCGCCGCTCGCCGCCGGCCACCTGGCGTGCTGGAGTTACTTCCAGAGCCTCGACAACCCCGAGAACCAGCACTTCGTCACGCGCTTCCGCGCCCGCTACGGCGCGGACCGTGTCTGCTCTGACCCGATGGTGATGGCCTACTGCCAGGTCCACCTGTGGCGGCAGGCGGTCGAGGCTGCCGGCGTGTTCGACCCGTCCGTGGTCGCGCAGTGTGCGGCCGGGCAGAGCTTCACCGGCCCCGCCGGCGCCATCGTGGTCAACGCGAACCACCACGTGACCAAGCACGCGTACGTGGGGCGCCTGCAGGGCGACGGCCAGTTCGAGATCGTCTGGCGCAGCCCCGAGCCCCTGAGGCCCCTGCCCTGGCTGGGCGTGGAGGACAGCGGGCTGCCCAACCAGGCGCTCATCCAGGAGGCCATGGCCAGCTACCCGGAGGCCCTGCACGCCGGCAGCCTCCTGCAGCAGGAGAACCGCGAGCGCCGGCGGGTCGAGGAGGCCTTGCGCGAGAGCGAGGAGCGCTTCCTGCTCGCCGTCCGCGGCACGGACGCGGGCATCTGGGACTGGGACCTGCGCACCAACAGAGTCTACTTCTCCCCCCGCTGGAAGAGCATGATCGGCTACGAGGAGGACGAGATCGCCGACGACTTCTCCGAGTGGGAGACGCGACTGCATCCCGACGACCGCGAGCGGGCCATGGCCACGGTCAGGGACTACCTGGAGGGCCGCACCCCCCAGTACGAACTCGAGCACCGCCTGCGCCATAAGGACGGCAGTTACCGCTGGATCCTGGCGCGCGGCGTCGCGGTGCGCGACGAAGCCGGACGGCCCTACCGCATGGCCGGCTCGCACCTGGACCTGAGCGTCCTCAAGCAGGTCCAGGCCGACCTGGAGCAGGCCAAGGAGGAGGCCGAGGCTGCCAGCCGCGCCAAGAGCGAGTTCCTGGCCAACATGAGCCACGAGATCCGGACGCCGATGAACGGCATCATCGGCATGGTCGGGCTGGCCCTCGATACCGACCTCACGCCCGCCCAGCGGGAATACCTCACCCTGGCCTCGCAGTCTGCCGACACCCTCCTGCGTCTCCTGAACGACATCCTCGACTTCTCCCGCGTGGAGGCCGGCAAGCTGGAACTCGTCCCCGCCCCCTTCGCCCTGCGCGAGTGCCTGGGCGACACCATGAAGACCCTCGGCCTGCGCGCGGCCAGCAAGGGCCTCGAGCTGGCGTGGCATGTCGCCCCGGAGGTCCCGGACGCGCTGTTCGGCGACGCGGGACGGGTTCGCCAGATCCTCGTCAACCTGACCGGCAATGCCATCAAGTTCACCGACCAGGGCGAGGTCGTCGTCCAGGTGGAGCAGCAGTTCCAGAGCCCCGAGCTGGTCGGTCTGCACTTCTCGGTGCGCGACACCGGCATCGGCATTGAGCGCGAGAAGCAGCAGGCCATCTTCGAGGCCTTCGTGCAGGCCGACGGGACGGCAACCCGGCGCTTCGAGGGGACCGGGCTGGGCCTCGCGATCTCCGCGCAGCTGGTGAAGCTCATGGGCGGCCGGGTCTGGGTCGAGAGCGATGCGGGCCGGGGCAGCACCTTCCACTTCTCGGTGACGCTGGGCCGCTGCGAAGAGCCGGCACAGGCAGAACCCGCGCCGTGGACCAAGCTCGCCGGCCTGCGCGTGCTCGTGGCCGATGACAATGCGACCAACCGGCGCATCCTCCAGGAGATGCTGCAGAGCTGGGAGATGAGGCCGGCCGTGGCCCACGACGGCCCCTCGGCGCTGGCGGAGGTGCAAGACGCGGTTGCCGCCGACGAGCCCTACCCGTTGGTGGTGCTGGATGCCATGATGCCCGGCATGGACGGGTTTGACCTGGCCGACGCGATCCGCCACACGCCGAGGATGGCCGGCGCCACCCTCATCATGCTGTCCTCGGGCGCGCGCCCCGAGGGCGCCGCGCGCTGCCGGGAGATGGGCATCCAGGTGTATCTGATCAAGCCCGTCAAGCCCTCCGAGCTGCTCGCCGCCATTCTCGCGGCGCTGGTGGCCGACGCTGCCGTCGCGCCGGCGACCCCGGCCGGCGGCGCTGCCCCGGGGTCTCGCGCCGAGCGCCCGCTGCGCGTCCTGCTGGCCGAGGACAACATCGTCAACCGACGCCTGGCGGTCTGGATACTGGAGCAGCGCGGCCACAGCACTGTCGTCGTGACCAACGGCCACGAAGCCCTGGCGGCTCTGGCCCGGGAGCCCTTCGACGCCATCGTGATGGATGTCGAGATGCCGGAGATGGACGGCTTCCAGGCGACCGCCGCCATCCGGGAGCAAGAGCGTGTGTCCGGCGGGCATGTGCCGATCATCGCCATGACAGCGCACGCCCTGGAGGGGGACCGCGAACGCTGCCTGCAGGCCGGCATGGATGGCTACATCGCCAAACCGCTGCGACCGGAGGACCTCGTTGCCCAGGTCGAGCAGAGCGTGGCCCCCGTGGCGCAGGTCCAGCCGGAGGCGGTCGCCGGCGCGGACGACCTTGTCGACGGCGACGCACTGTTGGCCCGGGTCAGCGGCAACCGCGCGGTGCTGCGAGAGCTGGTGGAGCTGCTCTTCGGCGACGCCCCGGGCCTGGTGTCGCAGGTCCGCGCCGCCGCCGTCGCCGGTGATGGCCCCGCCCTACAGCGCGCCGCGCACAGCCTCAAAGGCATGGTGGCCACGTTCTGCGCGCCGCAAGCGCTGGCCGCGGCGCTGCGCCTGGAGGAAGCTGCCGCCGGCGACTTCAGTGCCGTGGAGCCGCTCTGTGCTCAGTTGGAGCGAGAGATCGAGCGCATGCGCCCTGCCCTCGTGGCACTCGGAGAGGAGAGACCGTCATGAAGGTCCTCATCGCCGAAGACGATCGGATCAACCGCCGCCTGCTGGAGGTCTCGCTGCGCGAGTGGGGATATGAGGTCATCGTGACGACCGACGGCGCCCAGGCTTGGAAGGCGCTGCAGGCTGACGACGCGCCCTCGCTGGCCATCCTCGACTGGATGATGCCGGTGCTGGACGGCCCGGAGGTCTGTCAGCGGGTCCGCGGCGCCGCCGAGCCCCGCCTGACCTACATCATCCTGCTGACCGCCCGGGGGCAGACCCAGGATGTCGTCGCCGGCCTGGAAGCCGGCGCCGATGACTACATGGTCAAGCCGTTCGACCCGCCCGAATTGCGCACCCGCGTCGGCGTCGGATTCCGCATGCTGGCGCTGCAGGAGAAGCTCGTGGACCGCGCTCGCGAGTTGGAGGGCATGCAGGTCCGCCTGGCCGCCCAGGAGCGGTTCAGCCAGGCGGTGGCACAGATGAGCGACGCCATCATCACCCTCGACGACCAGTGGCGCCTCGCGAGCGCCAACCGCGCCGCCTGCCTGCTGCTGGATCTCCCCGCCGACGCGTGGCGAGGGTTGCCCCTCGATGGGGTTCTCGCCCCCTTTGCCTTGTCCGTTGCGGCCGCCGACTTGCGCGCCGGCGCCGACCACACGACCGCCTTCGAGATCAGTCGCCCAGGGACACACCCGCCGCTCCTGATGGACGCCCGCCTCACGCGCGTACTCGACGCCTCCGGCGCCCTGCAGAACGTGGTGCTGATTGTGCGCGATGTCACCGATGAACGCCTGCCGCGCGACGTCCAGGCCAACTTCATGACCGCCGTGCCCCACAAGCTCCGGACGCCCCTGTCGCTGCTGCTGGGGTACCTCGCCCTGGTCAAGCACCTCGGCCCCGAGGAGCTGGTCCAGCAGTGGCCACGCATCGGGGAAGTCTGGGAGACGGAACTCCGGGGCCTCATCGCCATGGTGCAGAAGCTGCTGGACTTCGAGCGCCTGACGGCACAGGAGCTGGCCGCCGAGCTGGCGGAGACCGACGTGGCGGCCGTGGCGGCAGAGACCTTCGCCCAGGTGCAGGCGCAGTACCCCGACCGGGAGGCCGAACTGGCCCTGGAGATCGCGCCCGCGGCGGCCCTGGTCGGCTGCAGCGCCGAGCACCTGCGGCTCATCCTGCGAGAGCTGATGGACAACGCGCTCAAGTTCGCCGACAAGCAACCCGCGCGGGTCACGCTCTGCGGCGGCCCCGCCGAGGCGGGCTGGCTGCGTTTCGCCGTCACCGACAATGGCCCCGGCATCCCGCATGAGTACTATGACCGGGTCTTTGAGGACTTCATGCAGGTCGAGGAGCGCGTGACCGGCCAGGTCCCCGGCTTTGGCGTGGGCCTGCGCATGGCGCGTCACGTGGTGGAGGTCTACGGGGGGACCATCGCCGTCACCTCGCAGCTCGGCGAGAGCAGCACGTTCACCTTCACCCTACCCGCCGTGCGCCCGGCCTGACCGTCCGGCCTCCCCCTCTTCTCTCCCGGCAGTTGCCGTCGCCGCGCAGGTGCGCGGGCCCTGGTGACCGAAATGGGCCTGCCGCCGGCCGTGCACTCCACGCGATGGGCTGCCCACCATGAACGCCATGTCATCCCGCGACCGCTTCCTCGCCCACATGAGCTTCGAGCCCGTAGACCGTCCGCCGCTGCGCGAGTGGGGGCCGTGGACGCAGACCCGCCAGCGCTGGGCCACCGAGGGCATGCCCGAGTCCGGGCCGCCGCAGTTCGCCGAGTGTGACGCCTGGCACGACATGGGGATAGACTTCGGCCCCTGGCCGCGCTACGACGAGAGTGTCGTCGCCGAGGACGAGGACAGCGTCACCCACTACACCTACAAGGGTGTGCTGGTGCGGGAGCGCCGCGAGCGCGAGCTGTCCATGCCTGCCTTCCTGGCGTACCCGGTCACGGACCGGGCCTCCTGGGAGGCCTACCGCGAGCGGTACGACCCCACCTCGCCGCAGCGGTACTCGGCGGACTTCGCCGCCCGGGCCGGGCAAGCCCGCGACCGGGGCTGCCTGGTCCAGCTCTCCGGCGGCCGGGAGACCAGCTTCTTCGGCCACCTGCGCGAGATCATGGGCGCCGAGGAGGCCATGCTCGTCCTACATGACGACCCGCAGCTCGTGCACGAGATCATGGACTTCCTGGCCGACTTCATGATCGGGATCTACGAGGAGGCCCTGGCGCAGTTCGTCCCCGACCTGGCGTACCTGTGGGAGGACATGTGCTACCACACGGCCAGCCTGATCTCCCCGGCCATGTTCCGCGAGTTCCTGCTGCCCGGCTACCAGAAGGTCTGCGGGGCCCTGAAGGGGATGGGGGTGGCGTTCATCGCCGTGGACAGCGACGGGTATACGGGGGAGCTGAACCCGCTGTGGCTGGAGGGTGGGGTGGACGTCATCTACCCGTTCGAGGTCGCCGCCCACAACGACGTGGTGGAGCTGCGGGCGCAGTATGGGAAGCGGCTGGGGATGATGGGCGGGCTGGACAAGCGGGTGTTGGCTGCGGGCCCGGAGGCGATAGACGCCGAACTGGAGCGGAAGCTGCCGGTGGCGCTGGCGGGTGGGTACATCCCGACCATAGACCACAGCCTCCCGCCGGACATCCCGTACGCGAACTTTTGCTACTACTGGGAGCGCAAGAAGGCACTCCTGGGGATCCAGACCCCGGCCGGAAAAAGTTAACCAATGTTGCTATACGGGGCCGACATCGAGCCACAACCGTCTCGCAGGGCGTAGACAGAACCAGGTGATACCATGATGTGGATGATAGCTCTCATTGGGGCCGCTCTGGTGGCCTCCTGCGGCAGCGCGCAAGCCGCCCCGGTCGCGACGAACCTGCAGGCCACGTGCCGCGACGGGCAGGTTTTCCTGACCTGGGACGAGCCGGCCGGGCTGCAGGGCGACCTGACCGTCTACATGGCGAAGACCCCCATCACCGCCGAGAACCTGGCGCAGGCCACGGTGGTCGCCGAGGGGGTCAACCCGGGGTCGGCCTATGACTGGTGGCTCAACAAGGAGACCTTCGGCAACCCCGGCCCCAAGGACCCGAAGACGGGTGAGGCGTACAAGCCCCCGCACGAGGGGTTCATCATCACCCCCGGCGGCCAGCGCCTGAACCCCGACTCGGGGCTGCATGTGCACACGGTGGGGCCTGATGAATCAGGCCCCACCTACTATGCGGTGACCGGCGCGGACAACCGGGAGGTTGTGGCCGGGCAGAACAGCCTGAGCCAGCCGGTGCAGCAGCAGCCCGGCGCCCTCACACCGATCTGGCAGAACGCCGACGCCGCGCCCGACGTGGCGACGACGAAGGGCCTGCCCCTGCACCTGATCCTGCACGCCAAGACGGGCATCGGCGGCATGGACTACCTGGTGTTCGGGGACAAGTCTCTCGGCTGGCGCGAGGGCCTGCCGTTCAAGTTCGGGGTGCGGATCAGCGGTGACGCCGTGATCGTCACCCCGACCGACCGCACGTGGATCGGCCGCATGTTCCCTGAGGGGACCGACAACTGCCAGAAGCTGACGCCGGCAATCCACAGCTTCTGGTACGGGTACAACAGCAACATCCACTGGCCGGACCGGATGGCCCAGGGCGTCTGCACCAACTACTCCGAGCGGCGGGTGCTGTGGATCGTCCGGTGGGTGCAGCAGACCTTCCAGACCGACCCGAACCGCACCTATGCCTCGGGCAGCTCCATGGGCGGCTGCGGCATGATGGCCGTGACGTTCCGCCACCCGGAGATCTTCGCGGGCCTCTATGCCCACGTGCCGATCGTGGCCTATGACAAAGGCCCCGGCGGCGACAGCGTCCGGCGCATCAGCGCCGAGTGTGGCGATCTGGACAAGCCCTGTAGTGAGGGCATGACGGTCCGGGAGCGCCTGGACGCGACGAAGTTCGTGCGCGAGCACAAGGGCGATCTGCCGTTCCTGCTGATCGCCAACGGCCGCCAGGACGGCTCCATCCCGTGGTGGAAGAACCCGGACTTCTACCGCGCCATGCGCGACAATCGGCAGGCCTTCGTGGCTGCGTGGAACGACGGCGACCACGGCGGTTGCGGCGGGAAGCTACCGCCCGACATCAGGCGCCTGGGCGACCTGCGGAGCCTGCACTTCCTCGCCCTGAACAAGAGCTACCTGGCCTTCAGCAACTCCTCACAGGACGGCAACCCCGGCAACGGGGACGCCAAGGACGGGGACATCGAGGGATACATGAACCGTGGGCTGGCGTACGACGAGCCCGTGGATGAGGCGGGCAAGTACGAGGTTGTCGTCAAGTGGGCGCTGGAGGCCGAGAAGCTGCCAGTGACCGTGGATGTGACGCCGCGGCGGCTGCAGGCCTTCAAGCTCAAGCCGGGGGACAAGGTGACGGCGAGGAACGTGGCGGCGGACGGGAGCGAGGTGCAGACGGAGACGTTAGTGGTGGATGAGGCGGGACTGGTGACGTTCAGGGGGTTCAAGATGACGGACGCGGCGGGGAACCGGTTGGTGCTGACGAAGTAGGCGGCGGCCCCTGCGGGGCGCCGAGGGGTGGGGGAGGGCGCCAGGGTCCGTGGGCTTCCGCCCACGGCTACGTACGCGGGCGCCTTCGGCGCCGAACGGGCACGGCCGGTGGGGCACAGGACGACCACTGACGCCGGGGCGCCGAGCGGCCACAGCCGCCGAGGCGCAGGACGGTCACTGGCG
>JAJFUB010000005.1 GCA_021372615.1 bacterium
CCCTGGGGCATCCCCAGCACATGGCAGGCGCCATACCAGCCCTTGCGCCAGTCCGTGTGCCAGACCAGCGCCCGGCCCCCGCGGGGCCCCACCCACCAGAACGGGCCCAGGGGAAGCTGCAGCGGCTTGCTGACCATGGCGGTGGGGGAGACGCTCAGATAGGGCACCCCGGCCTCGGCCAGCACGTCGGGCACGCTCCAGCCGGCGCCGGGAACGTCGGTGGTCATGGCCGTGGTGATCTCGAACCCGTGGTCGCGGGCCATGGCCAGCGCCGGCTGCAGGGCCATCTCATACGCGCGCTTGTCCATCAGTTCCGTGGGGTCGAGGAACAGCCCGGCCAGCTCCACTCGCCCCTCGCGCAGGCGCTCGACCATCTCCGGGACGCGCTCGGGCCGCGTGCGGCAGAACTGCACCATCGGCCAACTGAACTCGCAGACCCAGCGGAACTGCGCATCGTCGGAGTGCTCGTCGCTGGCGCGGCAGTAGTCGAGCACCTGCTCCAGGTACTCGACGTGCTTCTCCCAGATGACCGGCTGCAAGTCGGTGTAGCCCACATCCACATGGGTGTGGTGCAGAATATGGACTTCGTTGATGGCCATGGCTACCTCAGTTCCAGTGTGCCGAGTTGGAAGGGGCTTTGCTTGCTGCTATGTCTTCCTGTGAAGTACAGCGTTTCCTGCCCGGGGACGGCGAAGCGGAAGAGGTTGAAGGCCACAGGAGTCGTAGTACGGGCTTCCAGCCCGCGTTGCACGGCGGGGCGGGCTTGAGGCCCGCGTTGCTCGGTAGTGCGGGCTTCCAGCCCGCCCAAGGTCGTCATGGTGGCCGAACTGCTTTGGGCGGGCTGGAAGCCCGCACTACTTGAGGGGGGAATGGGCAACCGCATCTCCACCGTGTACCCGTCCGCGTCCAGGTGGGTCTTCGCCTCCCAGCCGCCGCCGCGCACCGGCCGCGGCTGCTGGAGGCTCCCCTCCAGCCGCGTCCCCTCCAGCGTCACGACGAACCAGCGCTCCTGCCCCACAACACCCAACGCCACGGCCACACGGTCCACCCGCGCCAGCTCCGGCTGCTCCGACAGCGGCGTCAGCTTCGCCACCTCCGGCTCGCCGCAGCGGAAGGCGAAGTACAGGTTTGCGCCATCGTGCAGGCAGACCACCGTTGTCTCCTGCGAGGGCCAGATACGGCCGGTGAGGTTGCGGAAGCGTGTGACGATGGTGCGCGTGCCCGGCGCGTTCGCAGCCTGGGCCGCCTGCCAGCACGCATCGTCGAGCTTGCCATCCACCACCGGCGTGCCGCGCAGCGCGACGGCGAACTTGTCGTCGGCCACCCGCGTGGGGCCGGACGGCCCGGATGGCGCGTCCAGGATGTCCGCGCCCACGCGGAGCGGGAGCTTCAGCATCTCCGCCAGCGCCTGCGGGTCGCTCTGCAGCGTCAGGATCTCGTCCACGACACGCTCGCGCAGGGCGAGCAGGTGGCGCGGATCGCGATCCGCGTGGCGCAGGTCGGGCAGGACCTGCGAGGCCAGGGCCGCCAGATGCTGTCGTGCCACGGCTGGTCCCGCCAGCCGCGCGATCTCCCGCCCGAGCATGTTGCACAGCTCCACGTCCTCCAGCCCGTCGCGGATCATCTCCAGCCGCACGCCGGTCACAGGGTGAGCGTCGGCGATCGCCGTCCCGCGCCCGGTATACATGAGCAGCCCATCGTTGTTGTTCAGCAGCACGGGGTCCGCCGCCGCCTCGGCCCACGGGTCATTCCCCTCGGGTCCCCAGTGGATCGTGTTGATGTACAGGCTGCCGGTCAGGCCATGGCGCGGCTGCGCCCAGAACAGCAGACGCGGCGCGATGGCATCATCATCCAGCAGGAACGTCGGGTAGGGGTACTTGGGGAAGACGCAGGTGTACCACCAGACCTCGGGCGGTGCCGTTGTAGGAGCGGTCACCGAACAGTCGCCCGTGGGAGGGGTCACCGACCCCGAACCGTCGCGCGTGGGAGCGGTCACCGACCGCGAACCGTCGGGGTCGGTGACCCCTCGTACACCCGTCAGGGCGGCGATGCGGTCGTCATACAGGTACACGCTCTCTACATTGGGGCACCAGATCGAGACGGCGCCCTCCAGCTCCGGCTCGGGCTGGATCGTGTCCAGGCGCGGGGTGAGCGGGTCCAGGCCGGTCAGCCGGTCGGAGGCGGCCCATACTTCCGACCACGACCGGCGCGGCGGCTCATCGAGCAGGTAGTAGAAGCAACGGTCGAGCCACCCCTGGCGCTTGACGAAGGCGATGGCGTCGGCCAACTCCTGGTCTGTGCCACCATACGGCAGCCGCACACCGTTGACGCGCGGGTCGCGCATGTACCGGTCGGCGTGGCGGATGTCCACGGGCAGCGACATCGGGCACAGCCGATGGTCGAGCATGAAGGCGAAGAAGCGGTCAAAGACGCGCTGCTTGAGCTGGAGGGGCCGGCTATCAGCCGGCCCGCCGTCCAACCCGAACCGCTTCGCAATGCCGTCCCACCAGACGTAGTACGAGGTGCGGGTCGTGGGCGTGCGGGGAATGGTCAGCCGCCAGACGCGGAGACGGATGGGGACGCGGACCTCGCCCCCGTCCAGTGCCGACACCCCCTGCCCCAGTGCCGGCGTCCCGCCGGCCAAAGCTACCACCCTCCCGTCCAGTGCCGGCGTCCCGCCGGCCAAGGTCGAGGCCGCGCCGCCGTCCCCGGACCGCGCCTGGGCCGGCGAGACGCCGGCACTGGGCGGGGAGGGAGGGGACCGCCGAACGACGACCTCTCCCTCATACAGCCCCGGCGCCACCCCCTCCGGCACGCGCACGCCGACATAGACGGGCTGGTTGCGGTCCGGCGTGAGCGTCACCGTACCGCCGACCGGCAGCACCTCGGGCCAGTAGCGCTCCCGCTGCCCGTTGCCCGACAGGTGCGAGACATGCACGTAGACGGCCGGATGCAGCGAGACCTGCGAGGTGGAGATGACGCGGCCGGAGGCGCTGATGAGGTCACTCACGCTGAGCCGCAGCGTCATCGGCTCGGGCGAGCGGAAGACGATCTGCCCCCACTCGACCTCATTGCGGCAAGCCTGCAGGCGAATGGCGTTGCCGCTGCCGGCAGGGGCGTCAGGGAAGACCTTCGTGAGCGCGGGGGCGGTCCAGAGGGCAAGATCAGCCGCCGAGCCGACCGACAGCGCACCGGCCAGGACGACCAGTGCCAGCGCGGCTGTCGGTCGGAGGGCGCGAGGCATGTGCATGGCGCATACGAACGGCGGGCCGGCTAGTAGCCGGCCCCTCCCACGGCGACGACTGCGGCGGCGGCGCGGGCTGCAAAGCCCGCGCTCCAACGGCAACGGCATGCCAGCTGGAAGCTGGCGCTCCTACGGACCTACAGCTCCGCCAGCGTCTTCTCCAGCGCGTCGCAGCTTTGTTCGGCCTGCTCCATCGTGACGACCAGCGGCGGGGCGACGCGGATGACCTGGCCCCACCAGCCGACGCGGCCACAGACGACGCCATTGGCCACCAGCGCGTCGCAGATGTGCTGGCACAGGTCGCCCGCCGGCTCCTTGCTCTGCTTGTCCTTGACGAACTCCAGGCCCATGACCAGGCCCTTGCCACGGGCATCGCCGCAGACGTCGAACTTCTCTACCATCTGCTGCAGCCGCCCCAGCATGTACGCGCCGACCGTGCGGCAGTTCTCCAGCAGGTTCTCTTCCGCGATGATGTCGAGCACCGCCACGGCCGCCGCGCAGGAGACGGGGTTGCCGCCGCTGGTGGACGACATCTCCCCGACGCCCTCCAGCAGCCCGCTCTCGAACATCGTCGCCGCCGTCGGGATGCCGCTGCCGATGCCCTTGCCCAGGCACAGGATGTTCGGGCTGAGGCCCTCGTGCTCGATGCAGTACATTTGCCCGGTGCGGCCGAACGACGCCTGCACTTCGTCCACGATGAACAGCACCTCATGGGCGCGGCACCATTCCTGCACGCGCGTCAGCCAGCCGTCGGGCGGAAAGATGAAGCCCGCGCCGCCCTGGTAGGGCTCCAGGATGAGCGCCGCGACATCGCCGGTGGACTCGGTGGCGACGATATGGTCGAGCCACGTAGCGCAGAAGTGGTCGCACTTGTCGCAGGTCATGCCGAACGGGCAGCGATAGCAGTAGGCATACGGCGAGTACAGCGTGCCGGGCATGAGCGGGCCCCACTGCTTCTTGGTGCCCTGCTTGCCGGCCATGCTCATGGCGCCCCAGGTGCGACCATGGAAGCCGCCCCAGAAGGAGATCATCTCGTGCCGGCCGGTGGCGCGCTTGGCCACGCGCATGGCGGCCTCGGTCGCCTCCGAGCCGGTGGTCAGCAAGAAGGCGCTGTCGAGGTTCCTGGCGCAGGCGGGCATGGACTCGACCAGACGCTTGGCCAACTCCGAACGCACCGGGGTGCGGTAGTCATACGGGCACATGAGCCGAGCGACCTGATCCTGGATCGCCTTGACGTGCTTGGGGTGGCAGTGGCCGATGTTGGTCACCAGCACGCCAGACGTCCAGTCAATGTACTCATTGCCGTCCACATCGCGCACGATGCAGCCCTCGGCGCTGTCCCAGACGATGGGCGACTGGCCGGAAGTGCATCCTTTCTCGTATTGCTCGGACATCTGCAGGAATGCGGCCGACTGCGGGCCGGGGATGTTGTACTTGGACATGGGAGAAGACCTCGCTGAGCGTTGGATCGTTGAACCGCTGAGTGCGGGTAGGTGACAGGTGACAGGTGACAGGTAACGGGTACCAACGGCGAGCCACGGGCTGGCTCCTCATCCATGCGCCGTTGCCGTCCGCGCCGCAGGCCCCGGCATACGCAGACGGGGGCGGGACGCGCCGTTGCCGTCCGCGCCGCAGGCGCCGGCGTACGTAGGCGGGGGCGTGAGCCCCCGTTCGCCGCTCCCCCTCCGACGCGCCCCGAAGGGGCCGCCGGATCATTGTACCACGGCGAGGGCGAACCCCACGACGCACACGGCCAGGATGAACCCCACCAGGGCCGCCGCGATGGCGATGGTGCGCCGGTACGGCGCGAGCCCCGCCAGCAGCCGCCAGACGCCTCGCAACTCCAGCGCCAGCGCCGCGAGCGCCGGCGGCATGAACAGCCACGGCAGCCATGCGGGCGAGGCTACGTTGTGCTGGCGCAGGCAGACGGCGATGAAGCCTGACCAGTCGCAATACCCGTCAGGCCGCGACACCAGCCAGGCGGCCACCGGCATCGGGACCACCAGCGGCCAGCACAGCGGCCACAGCTTCGCGGTGACCTCGCGAAAGCGCAGCGGCGCCTGCCCGAACAGGCGCGGGGCCCGGGCCAGTGACAGCCGCCACAGCACGCCCGCAGCCGGGAAGCACGCCATCCACAGCCAGGCCTGGGCGGCCGTGGAGAACCGCTCGTCAACCGCCACATAATACATGAAAGGCGCGCCCAGCGCCACCAGTCCCGGCAACGGGGCCAACGCGCGACGGTAGTAGGTGACCGTGTAGTACAGCCCGAGGCTCAGGCCGAGGGCCAGGTCCAGCGCGCAGGCGAGGGCGAAGGGTCGCATGAGGGGCATCGTTTCAACTCGCTGGCTCGTCACACCTGCCGCGGTTTTCGGGGGCGCAGGTGCCCCCGCCGCGTCTGACGAAACTGGGGCCCCGATGGAAAGCACAACGCCACAGACCACGCCCGCTACAGCCGCCTTGCCACGCACCAGCTCACGTGTCGAGATGCTCGGCCTCCTGGCCGGCCTGGCCATCTTCGCCCTCGGCCAGATCATCCTGCGCCACCTGTACATTGACGACGCCTGGATCTCGTTCCGCTATGCACGGCACTGGGGCGAGGGCCTCGGCCCCGTCTACAACGTGGACGGCACCCACGTCGAAGGTTATACGAACTTCCTGTGGGTGGCGCTCCTAGCGGGGCTGCATCGCCTGGGGCTGCCGGTGCCCGAGACCGCCAAGGTCCTTGGAGGGCTGCTCGGTGCCGGGGCGATCGTCTTGCTCTGGGGCCTGCCACGGCGCGTCGGCTTGCCCCAGCGGCTGCCGGCCACGGCGCTGCTCGTGGGCCTGTCCGGCCTGATGGCCACGGCCTGCGCCCAGGGCCTGGAGACGGCGCTCCTGATCTTCCTGCTGGTCCTGTTGGTGACGGTGCTGCCGGGCGAGGCGGAGACACGGGTCGCCTGGCGCAGCGCGCTGGTGCTATTGGCGCTGGCGCTGACGCGGCCCGACGGCCTGCTCTGCCTGCCCGTGGCGGTCCTCGTGCTGCTCCTGCTGGCGATCGCTCGGCCCGAGCGCCGCAAGGCGCTGCTGGGCAACGCCGCGCTCTTGCTGGTGGTGGTAGGCGCGGGAGTCGCGGCACACATGCTGTGGCGCCACGCCTTCTACGGGGACTGGCTCCCCAACACCTTCTACGCCAAGGCCGGCCCGGTGACGGCGCGCACGCTGCCGGGCATGATACTGACCGGCCTGAGCCACTGGGTCGCGGGCTTCTGGGGCGATGTGGGCGGTGTGGTCATTCTGTGCTGGGCGTTGGCGGCGGTGTTCATGGGCGGGCGCGAGTGGCCGTGGCTGGCGCTGGCGGCGGGGCTGCTCCTGGCGCGGATGCTGTTCGTGGCGGTGTTCGGAGAGGCCTACATGGGGCATTGGCGCTTCATGCTGCCGACGCTGGTGCTGGCGCTGTGCCTGGTGGAGCTGTCGGTCCAGCGCATGCTCAGCCTGGCCGGCGGCGCACGGGCCCTCCAGCGTGGCCTGCTCGCCCTGCTGGTGCTATATGGGCTGTTCAGCGGCTATCGCTTCATGGCCGAGATGCGGGGCGGCCTGGTCTCGGTGGCCGAGAGCGCGACGCACGAGCAGATGGGGGCGTGGCTGCAGCAGCATGCCCAGCCCGGTGACGGCCTGGCCATGTTCGACGCCGGTATGGTGCCGTACAAGTCACCCAACATGCGCGTCATAGACACCGGGGGCCTCAACGACCGCACCCTGGCGCGCCTGCCCGACTATCGCAGGGGCAACCCGGCCGCCGCGCGGTACGTGATGGACGCTCGCCCCCGGTTCATCCTGCTGTGGACCACGAGGCCGTGGCCCGAGGGCGGCTCCGGGTATGCCTACGAGCCGACCACGAAGGGCCTCCAGGACCAGTCGGAGCTACGGCGGGACTACCGCTTCGCGGCCCAGTGGCAACACGCGGCGGGTCACTGGTTCATCATGATGGAGCGCGAGTAAGGGGGGAGAAGACGTCACCCCTCCCTGCAGGGAGGGGTCGCTGCGAAGCAGCGGGGGTAGGACGCCGTATGGCTGCCTGACGCAACGACGAACGGCGTCCTACCCCCTGCCCCTCCGGCGCTCGCAGGCGAGCGCGCAGGGAGGGGGACGGCAAAGGCGACGGCAAACGGCCTGCCAGCAGGATGCTGGCGCTCCTACGGCTAGGCTAGCCGGTCGTAGACCGCGTACGGCACCGCCCCGAAGACCTTCTTCCCCGCCACGCACTGCTTCATCGCCTTCAGGCCGTTCTCACCGATCTTGAAGTACCCGTAGAACCCCGCGCCCGAGATGTGGGGCGTGATGTACACGTTCGGCAACTCGCGGAGCGGGCTGTCGCTCGGCAGCGGCTCGGGCGTCGTGACATCCAGGCACACGTAGATGCGTCGGGCCTTGGCTTCCCGGTACAGGGCGTCCTGGTCAAGCACGCGGGGGCGCGCCGTGTTGATGAGCGTGGCGCCGTCCTTCATCAGCTTGAAGTGCTTCTCGGTGATCATGCCATCGGTCTCGGGCGTCGTCGGCGTGTGAATCGTGATGTAGTCAGAGGTCTTGAACAGCGTCTCCAGGCTGGCCTTGCGCACGCCGAGCTTCTTGGCCTCGGCCGGGCTCAGGTACGGGTCGTAGCACAGCAGCTTCAGGTCCCAGCTCGACAGCAGCTTCATCACGTGCCGGCCGACCTTGCTGGCGGCCACAATGCCCACCGTGGCGCCCTGCAGGAACTGCCCGTTCCACGGCGCTACATCAGCCCGCCAGCGCCCTGTCGCGCGGAAGTCGTTCACGAACGGCAGCCACTGGTGCCCGAGCATCATCATCAGGCCCACGGCCGACTCGGCCACGTTGTAGCCGATCGCCTCGTTGGCCGAGTAGGTCACTATGTTGCGCGGGATGAGGATGTCCCGCACGACCTCGGGGGACAGGATGTGTTTCACCGACCCGGCGAAGTGCGCGTACATCTTCAGGTTGACGGCCTTGTCGAAGACCTTCTCGGTCAGCGGCGGGCTACCCCAGCCACCCAGGAGGATGTCATAGTCGGCGATCTTGCGCGCGATGGCCGCCGTGTCCGGCATCTTGTCCGTCTTGTTGAAGGTCACGTCGAACTCGGCCTTCATCTTCTCCTGGTCCTCAGGCCGCATCACGCGGGCAAGACCGTCCTTGGTCAGGATGCACCACACCTTGGCTTTGGCAGTCATGTTCACAGCAACTCCTCGTGCTCTGGATGTGCCATGCTTCCCGCTCGCTGCTCGCCATACCTGCCGCCTGCCTGTAGAACCGGCAAGACGCCCCGAGCCGCGGGACGTCTTGCACCGAGTGCGGCAGTCCGCTACGGCCCCCCCCGCCTAGTGCTGCCATGCCACCATGGCGTCCATGCCCGGTGTCAACGTCTCCCGTCTGGCCCAGGCCGTGTCCCCGGTCAGCGCGCTCGCACCCGTGAAGGCCATCACGGCGCCACTGACGTCACCGACGAACAGCACGTCGTCATTGTCGAAGGCATCCAGGGATACGGGCTCATTGACGATGCCCGTGGCAGCGCCCTGGACGAGGCGGAGTGTGACTGCTCCGGCGCGGGTAGAGGCCGCCGTGATGATCCCCACTGCCTGGGGCCGCCCGACATAGAGGATGTCCTGCCGCCGGGCATAGGCGATGCCCATGCCCATCGTCCCTCCGCTAGCGCCCAGTCCGGTCATCACCGCCGTCGGCGTCCAGATCATGCCGTCCTGAGCCGAAGCACTGCCCAGCCCGACAATCACCTGCTGCCCGCTGCCGTCCGTGCCGCGCAGGTACAGGCGGTCGGCCGTCGCATCGCCGGTGAGGCCCCGAATCTGGTAGCCGGGGAAACTCATCGTGCGCACGACCGCCTGGGTGCCGAAGGCCGTAGCGGCGTTCGGCCACACCAGCACCTGGTTGTTGCCCAGCGGGGCACAGTACAGCAGATCCCGGCTCTCATCTACCCAGATGGGCCCGGAGAGTTCGGTGCTGCACTGGAACACGGCATTGTCGGTCATGGCCTGCAGGGGACCGTCGAGCCGGTGCACCCCATGCTCCGTCCCCAGCCACAGGTTCCCCTCCTCGGTGAGGTACATGCTCTCGCCCGGCACGACCTGGGCGGGAGAGGTCAGTTCCATCGGTCCGATCTGGGCGGGCAGGATGTACTCCCACCAGTACTTCTGCAGGTACATGCGGGTGCTGCTCTCGCGGTTCGCCAAGACATGGTAGTTATGAGGGGTGGGAGGCGGCACGATGGGCGTTCCCATCGTTCCCGGCAAGCCCGGAGTTGCAGTCTCAGTCCCGTGCGGGTACCCGGATCCCCATCCGGCGACCGCCGAGCCCTTGCTGCCTCCGTCGCCGGGTGGGTTTCCGTTGCCGCCGTTGGCTCCGTTGCCGCCATAGGCGGTCGCGTTGCCGCCCGGGCCGTGCTTGTCATCGAGCGGGCTGCCACTGCCGCCACTTCCCCCCTCGGCCTGGGCCTTCCCACCGTCGCCCCCGTCGCCGCCTCGGAGATCGACTCTGCCCAGGCCGCCGTCCCCTCCGTTGCCGCCCTGCGCGAATGCATCACCCCCACCGCCCGAATGCCACTGCGTCGGGTCAACAGACCAGCAGTTGGCCGAGCCTCCGTGGCCTCCTGTGGCTAAGGCATTGCCCCCGGCGCCCCCGTTCTGCCCGGGCCCCCCCGCGCCGCCGGCTCCGCCAATGACCTCGGCGTCGCCACCCCGGCCGCCATACAGAGGGTCGTACGCGCCCACGCCGAAGAGGGCGCCAAACAACTGGAGCTTCGACCTGTGTACGTCATCGGCCTCACCGCCCGCTCCCCCCGTCGCGGTGACGTCCACGCCATCCCTGCCCGCTGCTCCCAACGGGCCACTGTAGCGGACCGAGGAGCCGTCCCCGCCCTTCGTGGCCCCGTCGCCGCCATCGCCGCCCACGATCTCAACGGCACCCAATTCACGGGTCGCCACGGCAGTCCTGGTGGAGCGCTGCGCCGCCGGCGCCGCACTCGCCCCGAAGGTGGAGTCGCCGGCGTCGCCCCCCGCTCCCCCCCCCACGACCCCCTCCGTGACGCGCGCCAGCTTCCACGGCTGGCCCGTGGCCGGGTCTGTGGCGTCCTCAACCGTGACACCGTCCACACCGCCGATGCTCCCCATGAGCCGCCCCGCATCGCCGCCTGCGTTCGGCAGTGTCTCCGGCATCGTGATGCTCTCGAGTTGCGCCGTCGGCACGGTCCCGTTGCCGCCGTTGCCACCATTGCCATAGACGAGCAGATCGGGGCCGGGGGTAATGTGCCACGTGCCCGTCGGGCACTCGATCGTGATGTCGCCGCCGTTGCCGCCGGCGCCTCCAAAGGTCCCGTTGCCCCCGTTGCCCCCGTCGCCGGACCGCAGCGAGGCTCCGCCGCCGGCCTGCTTGGGACGCGCTCCGGCCACGACGGCCGTTACGCCGAGGGTGACGCCGCCGGCGGCCGACTTCAGGGCCACGCTCCCGCCGGTGCCACCGTTGCCGCCCGCCCCCGTGCTACTGCCGTCCGTACCGGCCCCCGCCTCGATGCGGCCGGCCACCACGATCTCGCTTTGCGCCTCGATGGTGATGCTCCCCCCGTTCGCGCCGCTGCCAGTGCTCGCCAACGAGACCAATTCCCCCTCGACCTCCGCGGTCTGGCACTGAACCGTGACATCGCCCTCCGCACCGACCCGCTCCCCCGCCGCCACGCGGAAGTCTGTCACCGTCACCACGCCGCGTAGGACACGCGCGAAGTCGCGCCCGCCATGCCCGCCGCAGCCGTCCATCAAACACAACGCCAGGGAGAAAGCCACAATCGGCAAGACGTGGATCGTTGTCACGCGTCGCACTGAGCAGCACCTCCTCGGGCTAAGGTTGCCCATACGCTACGCCTTCGCCGAGTCTTGGTCGTCCCCTCCTTATATGGTAATCTTCTGTTATATCTGCGGACACAACACGGGGACGCTCGTGACAGAGCGTCCCCGTGGGAAAGCGCGAGGTGCGTCGCGCGTCTACCGGCAGTCGGCTACCACCGGATTGCGCAGTACGCCAATGCCCTCGATCTCGATCTCGATTACGTCGCCTGCCTGCATGTACACCGGCGGCTGGCGCACAAAGCCGACACCCTCGGGCGTGCCGGTCATGATGACCGTACCGGGAAGGAGCGTCAGGCTGTGGCTCAGGTAGCTCACCAGCTGGCGGCAGTTGAAGATCAGGTCGGAGGTGTTCGAGGCCTGCATGACCTGCCCGTTGAGCCGCGACCCGATGGCCACGTTGTCCGGGTCCAGTTCCGTCTCGATCCACGGCCCGAGCGGGCAGAAGCTGTCGAAGCTCTTGCCCCGCGCCCACTGGCCGCCATCCAGGCGGATCTGGCAGTCGCGCGCGGATACGTCGTTCCCGCAGGTGTAGCCCATCACGTACTCGAGGGCCTCCGCCTCCGAGACGTTGCGGGCGGTCTTGCCGATGACCAGGCACAGCTCGGCCTCGTAATCCACCTCGGTCGGCGCCATGTGCGGCAGGACGATCGGGTCGTTGGGGCCGATGACCGAGGTGGTCGCCTTCAGGAACATCAGCGGCCGCTCGGGCAGCTTCATCTGCGACTCGACAGCATGCTTGCGGTAGTTCAGCCCCAGGGCGATGACATTGGGCGGGCAGACCGGGGCCAGTAGCCTCCCCTCCGACAGCTTGACGACCTGACCGGTCCGCGACTGGTCCGCCAGGGCCAGTAGCTCGATCTCCTGCCCCTCGACGATGCCCTGGCGGGTCTCGTTCTGGTACTCAAAGCGCGCAATCTTCATGCAGCACTCCCCATCCATGCAGCGGTGTAGGAGCGGTCACCGACCGCGAACCTCTGCTCGCGTGGGAGCGGTCACC
>JAJFUB010000006.1 GCA_021372615.1 bacterium
GGGGTACAAGCCCCCGCCCTACAGCGGCAGACATCCCGCCCTAGAGCGATGGCAGGCCGAAGACTTCGCGGTACGTGTTCAGGTGTGTCAGGAACAGGTCGGTCTGCACGTTCTCGTGGATGCAGTTGCCGGACATGAGGATGTGGCCGCCGCCGCCCCAGCCCTTCTCGATACACTCGCGCGTGTGGGCGCGGACCTGCTCGGGCGTGCCCGAGGTGAGCGTGTGGCGGATGTCTATGTTGCCGATGAAGGTCTTCAGCGGAAACTCGCGCTTCAGCCGCGCCAGGTCCATGCCGGCGGCGAAGTCTATCTCCTCGTAGCCGTCCACCTCGGCCGTGACCAGGAAGTCGTGCAGCACGGGCCACAGGTCGCCATCGGAGGCGTTGGTCGTCCAGACGCCGAGGTCGTGGAGGGGGCGGGACTGCTCGCGCAGATTCGCGGCGATGAAGGCGCGGTAGTCGGGCGGGCTGCACATGGGGCCGTGATCGCAGGCGAAGTCACCGCCCAGGGCAATCACATCGGCACCCTCGGCGACGAGCTGCCGGGCCCGGTGCAGGCCGGCCACGGCGTTGCGGCGGTAGTACTCGGCCAGGAGGTCGCGGTCGGTGATGAACCACTCGAGCATGAACTCGGGGAGCGTTGCGACGCCGACGGAGTAGACGGCGCAGAAGATGGGCAGGTCCATCCCCTTCTCGGCCATGAGGCGCCGGGCGGTGCGGATGAGGCGGAAAGCCGTCGGGTCGGTGGGAGCGGTCACCGACCGCGATCGGTCGGGGTCGGTGACCCCTCCCACAGGCGGCGCCGACCCGGAGAGCGACTGCCGCATCGCGGCCTCGCGGGCAGCAAGGTCGGGGGCCGGGGCGCCCTCGGTCCAGGTGCGGATCCAGCCACTGGCCATGCGCTGCTGGTACGTCCTGCCGGTGCGCCAGGTCTCTTCGTCCACGCGCACAGGGCGCTCGGCCGGCGGGCCGCCGATCTCATACAGGCGGATCATGTCGAAGCCGAGCAGCTCGCACAGCTCGACCTCATCGCGCGCCCACTGCTCGACGAGGCCATCCCAGTCGCCGTCCGCCAGGCGCTCCATGCGATAGTGGAAGTTGCTGGCGGCGCAGGGGCGGCCGAGGAGATCGTCGGCAGCCGGCGACTTGATGAGCTTCTCCCAGATGGGGGTGCGGTCCGGGTCGCGGTGCTCGAAGGCGGCGGTAATGCGTTCGCGGGAAGTCACGGGCTGCTCCTTCAACTGAAGCTCGGCAGGTAGGCCGCCTGGAGTGTCAGCATGTCGTCGAGCAAAGCGCGGGCGTCGCGGATGCTGTGCATGCACGGGTCCAGCAGCAGGGCCCGCAACAGCAGCCGCTTGTCGCGCGTGCGGTAGGCCTCGGTGAGCGCGGCCACGATGTCACACTGCAGGCGCAGGTGGGCGGCGTACGTCTCGGGTAGCGCACCGACCGCGAGCGGCTGTATCCCCTGTCGGTTGACCAGGGCCGGCACTTCGACCGCCGCGCCCGGCGGCAGATTGTCAATCAGCGGGCCGGTGTTGAGCAGGTTCACCGCGGCAACTCGGAGTGGCTCCTCGCGCTGCAGGGCCGCGATCACGGCGGTGGCGACCTCACCGCTCACGCCGGCGGCGTCGGCAACGGGCACCTCGCCGCGCAGCACCCGCGCGACCAGGCTGTCGGCCGGCTGCTTCCCGGTGACGGGGTGGCTCTCCTGCCCGTAGTGCCACTTGCGGCCGGTGAACTCGGCCGCGAAGCCGAAGTACTCGCCGATGTGGTCGTCGGAGGGGTAGCTGAGCACATCCCAGATGCGCGCCAGCTCGCGATACAGCGGCGGGACGTCCACGGTCTCGTCTTCCTGCACCATCTTGAGCATCCGTGCCAGGTGCTCGCTGCCGTCGCGCCTGTCTTTGATGCTCAACCCGCAGAAGATGTGATTCAGGCCCGCGCTGGTCAGCTCGAGGTGCTCCTCGGGGATACCCAGCACGCGACTGGCGAGCCGCTGGAGGCCGAAGACGCCGTGGCACAGGCCGATGGCGCGGACGTGCGTCAGGTGTAGGATGGCATGAAGCACGCGCGACTCGGGATTGGTGAAGTTGAGCAGCAAGGCGTCGGGGCACAGGCGCTCGATGTCGCGACAGATCGGGATGATCAGCTCGAAGCTGCGCAGGGCGTGGAAGAGCGCGCCCGGGCCACCGTTCTCGCCCAACACGTGCTCGACGCCGTAGGCCTGCGGCACGCGGAAGTCCTGCTCCCACAGGGCCATGCGCTGGATGCTGACGGCCGTGATGACATAGTCGGCGCCGGGCAGGGCCTGCGTGCGGTCGGTCGTGCTCGTGATCGTGGCCGGGCTGCCGTTGTGCTCCCGGAGCAGGCCAGCGAACTGCGTCATCCGGTCGAGGGCCTCGGGGTTGAGGTCCACCAGGCAGACCTCGAGATCCGTGAGGGCGCGCCCGGGCTCGCCGAGCAAGTCGGCCAGCACGCCGCGCCCGAAGCTGTTGCTGCCGGCGCCGATGATGACGATCTTCATGGGTGTTCTCCGTGCTGTAGGGCGGGGGCTTGTACCCCGCCCATCCGTTCGGTTAGTGTCACTCGGGGCGGGGTACAAGCCCCCTGAGACCGCAAGCGGTCTCTACGCCCTACAGCGGCGTGCCGCTGTTATGCGTACAGCGTGTTCAGCACTGCGAAGCAGTGGTCGTTGCCCGAGCCCCAGCGGTTGGTCAGCAGCACGAAGACCAGGTCGCAGGCAGGATCGAGGTACCACAGCGTGCCGGTGGCCCCGCCGTGGAAGTAGCCGCTCTCGGGCTGCCGGGGGAACTCCGGCCGCTGCTCGCGGTTGAAGCCCAGCGTGCGCCGGCTCATGGCGGCCGCGTCACCGGCCAGGGGCAGCGCCGGCTGCAGGGCCGTGGCGCGGGCGTTCGTCGCGGCCGACACGAGCTTGCCCGGCGTGAGCCACGCGCGGCCGAGGGTCAGTAGATCGTCCAGCGTGCTCCACAGCCCGCCGCCGGACATGGCCAGGCGCGCGAGGGCCTCGCGCTCCGGCCCGTCGGGCACCGGGTGGTCCACGGTTGGCATGGCGAGGGCGGGGTCAGGGCTGTAGGTCGTGCGGCGCAGACCGGCCGGGCCGCAGACATACTGTTGCAGCGCCTGTTCCATCTCCAGGCCGAGCCGGCGGCGGATCATCTCGTTGATGAGCTGGAACGAGTGCGTCGTGTAGCGCGAGCAGGTGCCGGGGGCATCCACGAGGGGCTCGGTGCACAGGCGCTCCAGCAGGGCTTGCGAGTCGAAGTTCACCTCATGGCAGGCATCCACGAAGCGCGAGGGCAGGCCGGTGCTGTGGTTGAAGATCTGGCTGAGGCGGATGGCCCGGCGCGTTTCGTCAGCGCCGAACTCCGGGATGACCTCCGCGATCGGCTGCTCGTAGTCGAGGACGCCCTGCTCGACCAGCACCGCTGTCAGCACGCCGGTGATGGCCTTGGAGATGGAGGCGAGGGCATACTGCCGGTCACACAGTGCGGCGTCTTCGCTCCCGTCGCCATCATAGGCCGTGCGGCACAGCAGCCCGCTGCCGGCGGCGGCGGCGACGGCCACCATCGGCAGGTGGCCGCTTTGTACATACTCGCGCGTCTGCGCGAGCATGGTGTCCACGTTCTGTCGCATCAGTCGAGTCCTTTCGGTCATTGCGTCGTGCGGCGGTGGTGGGTCGGGGGTTGAAACCCCCGCCTGGCAGAAGCGTCCCTCCGGGACGCCTGTGAGCGCTATTGCAGCACGATCAGGCCGGCGTTGGCGACGACCCAGTTCTGGGCGTTCGTGCCGGCCCAGGCGATCCATTCGCTGGTGCTGGTGCGGTTGACGCCGAGGTTGAAGCGGAACGTCAGCGCACGGCCAGCGGGGCTGGCCGTGGTACCCAGAGCAGACAGCGGAACCGCCCATTCCGCTGTCCACTGGTCGGCGCCTGCCTGCGCGGCGTACTTCGTCTTGTCGCCCAGGGCTGCGGCCTGCTTGACCGTGGCCCCGGCGTCGCTGACGCTCTCGAACTTGCCGCTTGCGAACCCGTGGATCACGTAGATGGGCCCGGCGGGCTTGTCGCCCTGCATGGCCTGCAGGCAGACCTCCGCCCCGTCGTGCTGGCCCCAGGCTTCGCCAAGGCTGAGCTTGCCACCGGGTGGCAGGGGGACCGTGAGGGCGACATAGAGCATCGTCGCATCGTGGGTGACGACGGCGCTGGCGGGCAGGGACTTGATCGGCGTGCGGCCGGGCGTCTCGGCCGGCTTGAACTGCGCGGCGGGCCATTCGTCCTCGGTCAGCTTGCCGTCAATCGTCGGCGCCGCTGCGATCGCGGGCACCGGCACAGGCGTCTTGACGCGCAGTTCGGTCGCGGCAGGCGGGATGGGCAGCTTGTCCTGGGAGATCAGCGGGTGCTCCCGCGCGCCCTCGGCCTGCACAATCGGCCACGAGGCGCGCAGCGGGCTCCGGTACGGTCCGATGCGCCGGACGGGGATCTGTCTGAAGCCCAGCTTCAGGGCCGGCGATTCGGGCTTGAGGCGGTAGTCGTCGTGCCTGGCATCCACGAACAGCGGGTCGGCGATGACCGAGGCCTTGTCCTGGCCGAGCTTCTGCCACGCGGCCCACTGGTCGGCGGGCTCAGCGCCCTTGAGCCCCATCGTCACCGGTCCGCCAGCGTTGCAGATCACGTTCTCATCGAAGCTGTTGTACTCCAGGTTGACGTTGCCCAGGCGATAGAGCGGGGCCTTGGGGCTGTCGTACCACACGATGTTGCGCCGGAAGAAGTTGTGAGCCATGATCTTGCCGTCGGGCAGCACGGCCTGCTCGGGGCCGATGTCCATATGGCGCATGAACTGCCAGGCGGGCTGGTCCTTGACCATGTTGTAGCCCTCGACCATGGTCTTGTAGTGGTTGATCCAGTACGGGTGCTTGTCGGTCCAGCCGCTGTACTGGACCTGCTGGTCGCGGCCGCCGATGAGAATGTTGTTCTCCATCACGTTGTCGCGACCGTTGTGCAGGTGGATCAGCGCGGTCGGGCAGCGCACGAGGATGTTCCCGATCACATCCACCCCGCCGGTGTTGTCGTCCAGGTACACGCCCCAGGCGAAGTGCGGCGACAGCCAGCGGCCGTACTGGTCGTGCCCGTAGCCGAGGATGTCGTGGAAATAGTTGTGGCGGATGACGCTGCCGCGCGAGGAGATCCAGTCGCGCCCGCCGGTATAGACCGCTCCGGTGTCCTCGGTCTCCAGGTTCACGTGCCGAATCTCGTTGTACTCGATCAGCAGGTTGTTGCCTGAGAAGATGATGCCCATGCGCGGGCCGTCGTGGATGAGGTTGTGGGTGGCCTTGTTGCCCACGCCGCTCATGGCCACCCCGACGCCCTGCTTGTACATCTGCCCGACATGGTGGATGTAGTTGTTGTCGGCGGCATTGTTGGCGGGCGTCAGGGTCTTGCGGTCGCCGCCGGAGAGCGAGACGCCGTTGCCGCCGGTGTCGTGGATGTCATTGCCCACGACGCGGTTGTCGCTGCCGCCGCTGACCGCCACGGCTGAGAAGCCCCAGTCCCACACCCCCACGGTGTTGCGGATCGTGTTGCCCGCGATGGTGCAGTGCCGGCAGCCTTGCAGCAGTAGCCCCGTCTGGTCGCAGCCCTCCATCACGAAGCCCTGGAAGGTGACATAGGCGGCGTCCTTCATCTGCAGCAGGTTGCTCAGCGCCGAGGCCGTCACGCTGTCCTTCGTGATCTTGGCCGGGGGCCAGAAGTACAGCGTCCCCGCCTGCTGGTCGAGGTACCACTCGCCCGGGCTGTCGAGGGCCTCGAAGACGTTGCGCAGGTAGTACCGGTCGCCCGGGCGGATCGCGTAGGAGCAGTCGGCGGCCAGCGTGAGCGTGTGCGCGGCGCGGTCTACGCTCGCGACGCGGACGCAGTTGTTCCACCAGTTGTAGCGGGGGAAGATGAAGACCTCGGCCTCGGTGGGACGCGCCATCTCGGGCACGTCGCCCGCCTTGTACACGAGCTTGCGCTTGTCATCGCCCGGCTGGTCGCCGTACATGTTCACGAGCTTGCCGTCCACGTAGGCCCAGCCGCCACCGTAGGGGTTCCTGGGGTCGAAGTTGGGCGTTCGGGCGAGGATCTGCCGCCGGCCGCTGAAGAAGAGCTGCTTGAAGGCGACGCCCTTGAGGCCCTGGCCGGCCATGTCGGACTGCAGGATCTTGCCCTGGTAGGGCCTGAAGCCGTTGACGGCGCGGGCGCCGGTCAGGATGGGCCGCTCACCGGGGTAGGCCTGGTAGACGATGGGCGCCTCCTGCGTCCCGGAGTCCTCGGGGCCCAGTGTCAGCGCTCGGGGCAACTGGTAGAGCCCGGCGCGCACCTGGATCGTCACGCCCGCGCCGAGTTGCCCGGCGGCTTTGAGCTTGCGCACCTCATCCTGCGCGCGCTGCAGGGTCAGGAAGGGGCCGTCGCTGCGGGCCAGGTTCGGCGTGGCGAGGGCGCCGGACCAGGCGTCATTCCCGGTGGGGGCGACATAGCGGACGGTCGGGGGCGCGGCCATCGCCAGCGACACGAGTAGCCCCAGGGCGAGCATCACGCCAATGGTTGCGCGGTACATGTGAGCACCTCCGAGACGTTGGGGCGGCCAGAGCCGTGTCAGTCGTTGGTTGCGGGGGAGCGCCGTTGTAGGGCGGGGGCTTGTACCCCGCCCCGCATGGCACTACC
>JAJFUB010000007.1 GCA_021372615.1 bacterium
CCGAAGGCGTGCTCCGGGGGCATCAGCATGAAGAGCCAGGTCTCGGGGTAGAAGCAGGCCGATTGGTTGTTGGCCACAAACGGCATGCCGCAGTTGGTGTACGGGTTCCACAGGGGGATGGTGTTCTGACGCAGTTGCTCAAAGGCGTCCTACCCCCTGCCCCCTCCCTGAAGGGAGGGGGAAAGGCGAACGGCAACGGGGCCATGGGGTGGGCGGCGCTGCTGGCGCTGGCGACCGGGCTGCAGTTCCTGGCGGGGCATCTGCATGTGTCCTTCTTTGTGCTGCTCATCGTGGCGGCGTATGCGGCGTTCCGGCTGGTGCAGTTGGCTCGAGGCGGGCAGCGTCGGGCCGCCGGTGGCGCGCTGGCGCTTGTCGCGGCGGCGGTGGTCGTGGGGACCGGGATGGCGATGTTGCAGCTGCTGCCGGTGCTGGAGCTGGCGGGCATGAGCCCACGGTCGGGGGGGCAGAGCTTCAGCGACATTCGGCGCGGCGGCATGGTGCCGGCGTATCTGCTCACGGCCCTGATGCCGGATGTGTTCGGCAACCCGGTGGACTACACGTTCTGGGGCGCGAAGCTGTCACCGGCGGCGCGGGAGTGGGTCGAGACGGCCTGGTACTGCGGCGTTGTGACGCTGCTGCTGGGGATCTTGGCCGTCGCGTGGCGCCGGTTCAGACCCGCGCAGACGTGGTTCTGGCTCGGGGTGTGGCTCGGCGGCGTGGGCCTGGCCTGGGGGACGGGGCTGTACTACCTGTTCTACCTGGCCCTCCCCCCGCTGCGGACGCTGCCGGGGGTGTCGCGGGCGGTCTACCTCTGCTGCTTCGCGGGAGCGGTGTTGGCGGCGTATGGCTACGAGGCCCTCAGCCGCCGCCTGGAAGCGCAGGAGCATGCGGCGGTGCGACGCGCGGCTGACGGGGTGCTGCTGGTGCTGGGCCTGATCGCCCTCGTGGCCGGCATCGGCGTGTGGCTGTACACCGGCGGCGTGGAGGCGGCGCTGCCGGGGATCGGGGCATACACGCTGCTGCAACTGGCGCGTTGCCTGGGGCTGCTGGGGGTGGCGGCGCTGGCCATTGCGGCTATGACGTGGGCGCTGCACGGCCGGGTGCCGCCGGGGCGCATCGTGTGGGGTAAGCTGTTCCTGGTGGGCCTCCTGGCAGCGGACCTGCTGATCTTCGCCCACCATTTCCTGCCCGCCGTGCCGGCCGCGTACCTGCACTGCCGCAGCGCGGCACTCGACACCATGCGGCAGGACAAGAGCCTCTACCGCATGACCTCCCTGACCGGACAGAACCAGCACGGCATTGACCGCATGCCTCCGAACCTGCCCATGGCCCGTGGCTTCCAGGACCTGCAGGGCTCGGATTCGCTGATCTTCCGCGGCTACACCGAGTTGTGGAACACCATCCCCAAGGATACGGCCAGCAATCCGATGGCGGACTCGCCACTGCTGGACTTGCTGAACTGCAAGTACCTGGTGACGTCCCTCGACCTGAGCAAGACGCCGGGCTGGCGGAAGGTAACGAACGACGAGGTGGGGGTGTGGGAGAACACCGAGGTGCTGCCGCGCGCGTTTGTGCCGGCGGCCTTCGAGGCGGTGCCGCTCGATCAGCAGCTCACGAAGATGGCGCACGACTTCGACCCGCGCCAAGTGGCGTACATGGACCTGGCATGGTGGTCATCCTCTCTGCCGAGCGGGCCGGGGATACCACTGCCGGCCCCGGGGTTCAAGACCAGCAGCGGGTTCCGGCCCTTGCAGGTGTCGAACGAGGGCCCGAACGTCGTGAGCGTCAGTGGCTTTGCCGCCGACGAACTCTTCGTGCTGGGCGACATGTGGTACCCAGGCTGGCACGCGTATGCCGGCGAGCGCGAGACAACGCTCATCAGGAGCGATGGCATGCTCCGCGCTTCGGCTCCTGACGGGCAGCCGCGGGTCCGCTTCGTGTACTTCCCGGCCTCGTTCGCGGTCGGGGCGTTCGTGACGTGTCTGTGTGTGATGCTGATTGCGTGCGGGTTGGTGATGGGGAGGAGGGGAGGGTGGTGAAGCGTGCCAAAAAACACGGCGTCCTCACCCCTACCCCTCTCCCTCGCTCCGCTGCGCTTCGCTCCGGAGAGGGGAACGGCAGCGGCAACGGCGTCCTACCCCCTACCCCCTCCCTGCAGGGAGGGGGAACGGCTGACGACACGCGGCGTGCCAACCGCTGGCTCGGGCTGGGACTCGGCGCCTTCACGCTCGCGTTGCTGCTGGCGACCGCGGGGGACATTGGGCTGACCTATGATGAGCCGGTCTACTCGTCGCGGGCGATGCGGGCCGGGCAGTGGCTCGGGCTTGTCCTCACGGCGCCGTCCGTCGCGTTCGAGCGCGACACCATTGACCGCCTGTGGGACGCCACGGGCGACGAGCAGGCCGGGCTGCTGAAGCTGATCGCCTGGCCCGCCGCCATGGCCGCTTCCCCGTTCGCGCCGTCGCTGGCCGCCCTCCGGGCCGGGACCATGCTCATCGTCGCCGTCTTCATCGGCTTCATGTTCGTCTTCCTGGCGAACACGCGGGGGCGGCTGGAGGCGGCGTTCGCCTGCCTCGCGCTCATCTTCATGCCTCGCGTCTTCACCCACCTGCATCTGCTGACGATGGACGCGCCGGTGATGGCGTTCTCGTTCCTGGCGGTAGCGGCCGCGTACCTGGCGGCGCTGCATGGGCCGGAGCAACGCCCCAAGTGCTGGCTGTGGGTGGCGCTGCTGGGGCTGGGCTTCGGTGCGGCGATCTCGTGCAAGGCCAACGGCTGGTTCGTGCCGTTCATCGTGCTGCCGTGGCTGCTGCTCATGCGTCGCTGGCGCGTGCTGGCCGCGGCGCTGGTCAGCATGGCCATCCTCGGGTCGCTGGTGTTCCTCGCCACCTGGCCCTGGCTGTGGTTCGATACCGCCGCGCGCGTGGCGCGGTACTTCAGCTTCTTTGTCAAGCACTACCCGATCGGGGTGGAGTACTTCGGCCAGGTCTATGGCGTGGCGCCGTGGCACTACCCGCTCGTGATGTTGGCCATCACGACACCGCTGGTGGTGCTGGGGTTGGCGGTGGTGGGGGTGGTGAAGGCGGGAATAGGCGACGGCAACGGCGTCCTCACCCCTGCCCCTCTCCCTCGCTCCGCTGCGTTGCGCTCCGGAGAGGGGAACAGCGACGGCAGCGGGGGTGGGACGCCGTGCGACGGCGGCCTCCTGCTGCTCATGCTCTGGGCCGTCATCGTCAACCTCGTCCCCGCCATGCTGCCCTCGTCGCCCAAGTACAATGGCGTGCGGCTGTTTCTGCCTGTCTTCCCGCCCCTGGCGGTGCTCGCTGCGGCCGGGTTCGGCTGGGCGGCGCGCGGGCTGGCGACGAGGTTGGCGCGCGACCTGCGCGAGCGGCGCCTCGTGCTCGTGTTGCTGCTGCTCGTGGCACTGCTGCCACAGGTATACATGACCACCAGCGTCCACCCCTTCGGCATGTCCTACTACAACGCGCTCATCGGGGGCCTGCACGGGGCCCAGCAGCAGGGCATGGAGCCGACTTACTGGGGCGATGCCTACGTCGCGGCGCTGCCGTGGCTCAACGAACACGCTCCTCAAGGGGCGCGGGTGTGGGTCAACGTGGCGGGCTTTGTCAGCTCGGTGCAGATCTACCAGCAGTTTGGGATGCTGCGGTCGGACCTGCAACTGACCGGCGGCGAGGCCGCGTTCCACGGGGCTGATCTGTACCTCGTGATGAACAAGCCGACCGAACTGGGGGACCTGGGCAAGGAGATTATGGGCGCAGGAAAGGCGTTGTACGTCAAGGAACTCGACGAGGTGCCGCTGGTGTGGGTGTTCGGCCCGTACAAATGACCGTGCTGCCCCCAAGGAGTGCGCCATGCTGAGCCGTTGGGCCGCCAGTGTCTGCGCGGTGTGCCTGATCGTAGCGGCATCCTCGCCGTGGGCTGCCCCGCTGCCCACCGGGGCCGGGACGCAGCCGCTCGAGGTCACGCTCGAGGGCGGAGCGAAGATCGCTCCTGACGCGGACCTGAAGCAGGACGTCCTGTTACTGGACGGGCAGCCGAACAGCTATGCGCACTGCCTGGCGCCGGCGGAATGGGGGAGGCTGCGCAACTTCCGGGTCGAGGTGAGTGTGCGGCCCGATCAGCTGCGCGCCAGTTCCGTCCCCATCGCGTGGCCCGGCAGCTTCATGATCTACCTCAGCGGCGAGAACAAGCCCTGGGTATGGGTGGAGACCGACAGCGGGCGGTCCATCCACGCCTCGTCTGAGCCGATCCCGCCGACGCAGTGGACGCGCCTGGCCTTCGAGTACCGAGCCGATGACAACGGCCTGCTGACTGTCAACGGCCGAACCGTGCTGACGATCAACGGTCAGGGCCCCCTCAAGCAGGGCGGGCCGGACCTGTGGTTCGGACGGTACACCTGGCAGGACCCCAAGGATCGCAAGGAGTACGTCTCGTGGATGAAGGGGGCGGTGGGCCTGCCGCGGGTGACGGTGCTGCCGCCGGAGGACCGTCTGCAGGTGGACTTGAGCCACATGACCAACAGCATCATCGTCAGTTGGGGCGACGCCATCGTCGTGAACAAGGGTTGGCGGGCGCTGACCCGGCCCGGGCACGTGGCGCCCTTCGTGGTCGAGTGCAAGCGCTTGGGCGTCAGGAAGGTCTTCCTGCGCGCTGACCACGAGTTCATTATGCGCTTCTGCGAGCGGCGGATGGGCGACGACCACTGGTACATGAAGGCCCTCAAGGCCGTCGAGGGGGACATGCTGGGGGCCCTCGTCAAGGGGTGCCATGGGGCGGGGCTGAAGGTGTATGCCTACCAGTCCATCTTCGACCTGGGCAGCCCGACCTCGGTGCTGTACGGCGGCACCGCTCCCTTCCCGTGGCAGGCGCAGTTCACCATCGAGCATCCGGAGTACCTCACCGAGAGCCGGGACGGCAAGAAGCGCCAATGGGGCGTGCTGTGCTATGCCTACCCCGAAGCGCGCCGGTACATGGTCAGCGTCTTCCAGCATGCGCTGAACAAGTGGGACTTTGATGGGGTCTATGTATGCACGCGCACGCATTCGTACCCGGCGGAGTTTGCTGACCAGTTCGGCTACAACCAGCCGATCGTGGACGAGTTCCGGCGCCGACACGGGGTGGACATCCGCACGCAGGAGTTCAGCCGGCCGCAGTGGTGGGATCTGCAGGGCGAGTACCTGACGCAGCTCCTGCGCGAGCTGCGGGGGGCGCTGCCGGGCAAGGAGATCGTCATCGCCATGCCGCGCAGCGACACCATCGGCCCCCCCTACGGCAACACGCGGCTCGACTGGCGCACCTGGTGCCAGGAGAGACTTGTGGACGGGATGGTGCTGGGCATCATCAGCGGCGGCTGGCACTACCCCAACACGATGGGGTTGCCGGGCTATGTGCAGAGCCAGCAGGACAATGTGGGCATGCGCGACCTGGACTATGACCTGAAGGACTGGTTCGGGCCGGTGTGCAAGGCCTCCGGTGTGGAGCTGTACCTGTCGCGCACTACGTTCCTCGCCGACGCCGAACGCGACGTACTCAAGTACCCGGGCATGACCGGGTTCACCACCTATCTCTGACCGTGTGCAGGTTGATGACATGCTCGCCGCTCTTCGCCACAAGCCGCGTATCAAGCTCCTCGCCTGCGATGTCGATGGCGTGCTGACCGATGGCGGGATGTACTTCGGCGTCGAGGGGCAGGTGATGAAGCGCTTCAACGTCAAGGATGGCCTGGGCATGACGCTCCTGCGGGAAAGCGGCGTCAACATCGCCTTCATCTCGGCCGACAGCTCGCCGATCTGTCGCGTGCGCGGCGAGAAGCTCCAGGTGCACGACATCTGCTTCGGTGTGGCTGACAAGGCGGAAGCCCTCCGCGAGCTGATGGCGCGCGATGGCCTCATCCCCGATGAAGTCGTCTACGTGGGGGACGATCTGCCGGACCTGTGCCTGGTGCCGGTAGCGGGCCTCTTTGTGGCTCCGGCCGATGCGGCGGACGAGGTCAAGCAGGCGGCGGGGTACGTCACCGAGGCTCCCGGGGGGCAGGGCGCCATGCGTGAGATCTGCGACGCCATCCGGGCGCATAACGCGCGGCTGGGGGGCGCTGATGCCTGACCTCGGCATCTGCGTGGTGAACTGGAATACGCGCGACCTGCTGGATCGGTGCCTGCAGAGCATCCGTGAGCACGCGGAGGACCTCGCGGTGGAGGTCGTCGTGGTGGACAACGCCTCCAGCGACGGCAGCGCCGACATGGTGCGCGAGCGGCACCCCTGGGTGCGGCTCCTAGCGAACGAGGAGAACTGCTACTACGCAGCCGGCAACAACCAGGGGCTGCGCGCGCTGGAGACGCCGCTGAAGCTGCTGCTCAACCCCGACATCGAGGTCCACGCCGGCAGTCTGCAGACGCTGGTGCAGTTCCTGCACGAGCATCCGCAGGCGGGGGCGGCGGCCCCGCGCCTGCGCGGCCCGGCGGGGGAAGTCCAGTTCACTTGCCGCAGCTTCCCCGGCCCGGATGTGGTAGTATACGAGGCGCTCGGGCTGAGCCGTCTCTTCCCCCGCAGCCGCTGGTTCGGCAAGTACCGCATGAGTTGGTGGAACTACGACGAGACGCGAGCGGTGGATCAGCCCATGGCCTCGGCGCTGCTCGTGCGCGACAAGGCCCTCGGGCAGGTCGGGCTGTTTGATGAGCAGTTCCCGATGTTCTTCAACGACGTGGACCTGTGCCGGCGGCTGTGGGATGCCGGCTGGGAGGTTTGGTTCACGCCCGTGGCGGAGATGACTCATCTGGGCGGGGCCGCCACGCGCCAGGTGCGGCGCGAGATGATCATCGCGTCCCATCGCAGCTTCCTGGCCTACTACCGGAAGCACTACCGGGGCAAGGTCAGCCCGATTGCGTACGCGGCGGCCGTCCTGCTGCTGACGCTGGGCCTGTACGTGCGTCTCGCGACGACGGCTGTGGGAGCGATGGGCCTTCGCGGTCGGTGACCGCTCCCACGACCGATGGGTCGGGGGTGGTGACCGCTCCTACGGCCGAGGCAGAGAAAGTGGGTGTTCCATGTCCGAACAGAAGGTTGATGAGAAGCTGCTGGAGATCCTCGTGTGCCCGGTGGATAAGGAGCCGGTGAAGCAGGAGGGCGACTTCATCGTCTGCAGCGTCTGCCGGCGCAAGTACCCGATCCGCGAGGGCATCCCCGTGATGCTGGTGGACGAGGCGGTCATCGAGGAGTCGTAGGGCGAGCAGGCCCCCGGTTCGGAGAGCGGCTTGAGTCACGACATTGAGCTGAGCATCATCATCGTAAGCTGGAATGTGCGACGGGACCTCGAAGCCTGCCTGCAGTCCCTCCGTGACAACTCCGAAGTGCCGTGCGAGACGATCGTCGTGGACAACGCCTCGGCTGATGACACGCTGGCGATGCTGCGCGGCTACCCCGAGGTGCACGTCATCGCCAATCCCGACAACCGCGGCTTTGCGGCGGCGAACAACCAGGGGCTGGCCGTGGCGCAGGGGCAGTGGCTGCTGCTGCTGAACCCCGATACGGTCGTGCCGCCGGGCACGCTGCGGAAGCTGCTCGACTTCGCGCGCGCCCACCCCGAGGCCGGGGTCATCGGCCCGCGACTGCTCAACCCCGATGGCTCGCTGCAGTACTCCTGCCGCCACTTCCCCACGGTGACGGCAGGCATGTTCCGCCACACCTTCCTCGGCCGCCTGTTTCCCCACGTCAAGAGCATGCGCGAGTACTTGATGTGCGACTGGCCGCATGATGCGCCGCGCGCGGTGGACTGGCTCTCGGGGGCGGCCATGCTGATCAGTCGTCCCGCCTACGCACAAGTCGGGATGCTGGACGAGGGCTTCTACTGGGGCTCCGAGGATGTGGACTACTGCTACCGGATGCACCAGGCCGGGTGGGAGGTGCTCTACACGCCCGAGGCCAGCATCACCCACGCCGTCGGCCGCAGCACCGACCAGGTGCAGATCCCCACGATCATTCGCACCCATCGCAGCATGCAGCGCCTGTTTGCCAAGCATCTGGCGCGCAACGGGCTGGAGCGCGCCCTGATCACCGGCGGCATCTGGCTGCGGGCGGGGCTGCTGCTGGCCGCCGTATGGCTCCACACGCGGTCCGGTCTCCGGCGATTGAGGCGACGCAGATGAGGACGCGGCTACGCCAGGGGGCCCTGGGGCTGGCCTTCGGCTTCCTGCCGTTGGGCTCGGTACTGGCGGGCAAGCTGTGGGTGTGGCAGGGGCTGCTGCTCGTGCTGGTGGGGGGGCTGGCCCTGACGCTGTGGGCCGCGGCCGCGCTGCTGCCCGAGCCCCCGGCGAAGCCCATCAAGGCAGTCCGTCCCCGCGGCAAGCACAAGCCCGAAACCGTCCCCGAACCAGCGGCTACGGCGCCCCGCGGGCTGGACCTGCTGGACTGGCTGCTGGTCGCCTGCGTGGCCTGGCAGGGCCTCTCATGGTTTGTCTCGGTCTACAGGTTCGGAACGAGCCTGTACCTGGCCGAGCTTGTGGTGTGCGCCGTCCTGTTCTGGCTGTGCCGCTATGCGCTGCTGCCGCGTCAGGCCGGTGACACAGGGACGCGGACCTGGCGCGCGGCGCTGTGGGCACTCGTAGGCGGCGGGATCGTCCTCTCGGTCCTGGGCCTGCGCGAGTATGTCCGCACCGTCTTCTTCCTGGGGGCCGTGGACTGGCGCGTCTTCGGGCCGATGGTCAACCCCAACGCCGCGGCCGGCTACCTGCTGGTGACGCTGTTCCCCGTCGCCGCTCTGCTGCTGGGGTCGCAGAGCAGGGGAAGCGCGGACGGGGTCAGCCCCGTACGGACTGGCCATGCCGTCCCTGCGGGGACAGACCTCTCCACGGGACGCCCGCGCTACGCCGAGATCGCGGCTCTGTTCTCGCTTGTGCTGATGTTCGCGACGCTGCTGCTGACTGGCTCCAAGGCTGCGTTGGGGGCGCTGCTTGTCGGCATCGTCCTCTTCGGGTTGCTGGGGCTGTCAGGTAACCGGCGCGCACAGGCCGCTGTGATTGGTGTGGCGGTCCTTACCGTCGTCGCGGCCTTCCTGTTGCCGCCCATCCGCGTGCGGCTGCTGAGCGCCTTCGGTTGGCAGAGCCACTCCACGGTGTTCCGCCTGTACACATGGCAGGGCACGCTGCACATGATCCAGGCCCGGCCGTGGCTCGGCTTCGGGGCCGGCACGTTCGAGCACATCTTCCCGCGCTTCGCCATTGCCGGCTTCACACGTGCCGCCCACCAGTCGTTCCTGCAGTTGGCCGCCGAGACGGGCGTGCCCGGCCTGCTCCTTGGTCTCGCATGGGGCGTGCTCGTACTGCGGCGCCTGTGGCAGACGGCGCGGTCCGGTGACCTGTTGGTCCGGCTCGTGGCTGCGGCCGCCCTGGCCGGTCTGACCGCCTCGGCGCTGCAGGAACTGTTCGACTACGCTTGGTACGTCCCGGGTGTAGCCTACAGCTTCTTCGCCCTGGCCGGGATCGCGCTGGCAGCCGCGCCCGAGGGCTTCAGCCCCGCGATCTCCCGGCGTTCGCGTCGCCGCTGGTGGAGCGCCGCAGCCGTGGCGGGGCTACTCTTGACGGTCTGGTGCGGCAGGAACCTCATCGCGGAAGTCCTGGCGGCGCGGGGACAGGCCGAGGCAGCGGCCTCAGCCTGCGCCGCTGCGGCGGAGACGTACGGGCGCGCCGCTGCCTGGAACCCGGGCCAAGCACAGTTCCCCACGCAGATCTCACGGTGTGAGGAGTCCCTGGCCTCCGGCGGCGATGGGGACGCGCTGGCTCGGGCGGTGCAGGCCCGCATGCGCGCCGTCCGCCTGCAGCCGACCGAGCCGCAGCACTACTTGGCCCTGGCGCGACTGTACGAAGCAGCCGGGCGGACGGACGAGGCCCTCGCCGCGGCCCGCACCGCGCTGCAGAACTACCCGAACTACCCGCGCGGCCTGGCGGAGCTGGGGCAACTGCAGGAGCAGGCCGGCGAACACGCTGCCGCGCTGCAGACGTACCGCCAACTGGCGGCGCTGCAGGAAGGGCCCGTGGGGCGCTATGCGCCCTCGGAGAGCCTGATTGAGACCGCCTACGCCCGCGGCTGGCTCGCCCTGGGCGATGAAGCCACGCACGCCGGGCAGGCCACGGAAGCCCTGGCCGACTACAGCCGTGCCACTGTTGTGCTCGAGCAAGCCATCAACGGCGAGATGGTCACACGTGAGAGCACCGGTGGAGAGAGCCTCGGCCTCGGCAATCTGCAGGAAGATACCGCGATGGCTGAGGAGGTGCTGGGGCGGCTGCGGCGAACGAATACTGCCCTGTCGGGAATGCGGCAGGCGCAGTTGCTGCTGGCGATGCGACGGCGTGATGAAGCCCGGCCGCTCCTGGAGCGACTGGTCGAGCTGCATGTGGCCGCGAGCGGCGAGGGGGAGCAACTGGCCGTGAAGTGGAGCCTGCTGCGCCTCGCGCAGGAGCTGCAGAAGGACCAGCCGCAGCGGGCCGCGCAACTGGCGCAGAGGGCGATGGCCGGCCCGCTGACGCCGTCCTCTGCGGAGACGGCAGCAAAGCAGGGCTGGCTGGCGGCCGATACTGCAAGCCTTACCCAATTGCAGCGGTGGGCGGAGACCATGGTACAAAGCTCTGTGTACCCGTCCGCGACGCCACTGTAGATACAGGAGGGGCAGGATGCCTAACGTACTGGTGTTGCATGGACCGAACCTGAACCTGCTTGGCGTGCGCGAACCGAGCGTGTATGGCGACAAGACGCTCGAGGAGATCAACAACGCCATCACCGAAGAGGCCGGCCGGCTGGGCCTGACCGTGCGCATCATCCAGAGCAACCACGAGGGACGCCTGGTGGACGCCATCCACGAAGCGCATGGCTGGGCTCACGCCATCGTCATCAACCCGGCCGGCTACACGCACACCTCGGTCGTGCTGCGCGATGCCATCCAGGCCATGCGGCTACCCACCATCGAGGTGCACCTGAGCAACATCGCCGCCCGCGAGGAGTTCCGGCACCGTTCGGTTCTGGCTCCCGCCTGTGTCGGACAGATCTCCGGCTTCCGCTGGCTCAGCTATATCCTGGCCCTGCAGGCTGTGAAGGGGCTGCTGGACCAGCAGTGAAGCCCGACTACGCCGCCCGGTTGGCTCGCGTCCGCGAGCAGATGCAGCACGACGAGGTGCAGGCCGCGCTGGTTGCGCTGCCTGAGAATGTCCGCTACCTGACGGGCTTCACCGGCGAAGGCCTCCTGGTAGTGGGGCTGGACCGAGCCCTGGTCTCGACCGATGGCCGCTACCGGGTCGAGGCAGGTGAGGTCGCCGACCAGGCCGAGGCAGCCTTCGACACTGGCGGGCATCTTGCCGGCGCCATCGCCTTCATCACGCAGATCGGGGCGGCGGGGCTGGCCTTCGAGGCCGACCACACCACCTACGCGACGTACCAGGAGTTGTCCAAGAAGCTGTCAGTGGCGCTGCGGCCGACCAGCCGCGTCGTGGAGCGGCTACGTCTCATCAAGGACGAGACGGAAGTGGCACTGATCCGCGAGGCGGCGCGGCGGGCCGATGTGGCCTTGGGGGCGTTCCTGGCCGACCTACAGCCAGGCCCGTCCGAGCGGCGGCTGGCGCTGCAGCTACAGTCGGCGCTGGTCGACCAGGACGTGGAGCCGGCCTTCGCGACCATCATGGCTTCCGGGCCGTCGGCGGCCTGTCCGCACGCCGTGCCTTGCGGCCGCCCCCTCAGTGAGGGCGACATGCTCAAGATTGACATGGGCGCTCGCTTCGAGGGGTACTGCTCGGACATCACCCGGACGTTGTTCGTGGGCGAGCCGACCGAGCGCTTCCGCACCGTCTACAACTTGGTGCTGCAGGCTCAGCAGGCGGCCGTCGCGGCGGCGCGACCGGGCCTGACCGGCCGCGAGCTGGACCAGGTCGCCCGCGACATCATCGCCGCCGGCGGCCACGGCAGCGACTTCGACCACGGGCTGGGCCATGGGGTGGGGCTGCAGGTCCACGAGGGCCCACGGGTGTCGGCCAGAAGCGAGGACTTACTGGAGCCGGGCATGGTGGTCACCATCGAGCCGGGCATCTACCTGGAGGGCTGGGGCGGGGTCCGGATCGAGGACACGGTGCTGATCACCGCCACCGGCTGTGAAGTGCTGACCCAGTCGCCGAAAGCGGACTACTGACGCCGGGCGCAGCCCGGCAGTCGCGGTGCCGACATGACCAGACAGTGGTGGTGGCAGATGAAGCTACGACCGCATCACCTGCTCGACATCATTACCCAGTACGGTCAGGGCCATCCTTTTGAGCCCAGCCCGTACGGGCACGCCGTCCACACGGTGGCCCGGCTCGTGCTGGCCGACCAGACGCAACTGGCCGAGATGGTGGTCGGTGCGGATGCCATCTGTGCGCCCTGTCGGAACCTGGTGGACGGCCGTTGTACGGACATGGTCGGTAGCCTGAACCCACCCGTGTCCAAGCAAGAGTATAACGATGGCGTGGACCGCCGCGTGCTGGCGCATCTGGGGCTGACGGAGGGCGAAGTGCTGACCATCGCGGCCTTCGCGGAACGGACGCTGGAGCGTCTGGAGGGCCTGGAGCAGGTCTGTAGCCACCCTGGCGAGGAGCGGACGGCGCGGCTGCGGCACCTGCGGCAGGGGCTGCAGAAGATGGGGCTGCACCTGGGTCGGTGAGAGGCAGGCGAGGGGGAAGTTGCAGACGGTGGCCGTATTTGGTATATTGATATACTCATTCGCACTCCGTCTCAAGGTGGTCGTCACTCATGTCCTCCATCCGTGTCCTCGTCACCGGCGTCTGCGGCAAGATGGGCGCCCTCGTCGCCCAGACCGTTCATGATGCCCCCGACATGACCCTCGTTGGCGGCGTGGACCCCGCCGGCGTGGGCCATCAACTCAGCGAACGGGTGGCTGGCCTGGGTGAGGAACTGCCCATCAGCGGGCACCTCGCCGGCGCCGTCGAGGACTGCGAGCCCGACGTCCTGGTGGATTTCACCTCGCCCAGGGTCGTCATGGGCAACGTCGAGACTGCACTGTCGGCCGGCGTGGCGTGCGTCGTGGGCACCACCGGGTTCTCGGAGACAGATCTGCAGGTCGTGGGTCGCATGTGTGAGGCGAAGGGTGTCCCCGCCATCATCGCCCCGAACTTCTCGCTCGGGGCGGTCATGATGATGCTCTTCTCCGCCCGAGCGGCCACAGTGTTCGACTATGCCGAGATCATCGAGTACCACCACGAAGCCAAGAAGGATTCGCCCTCCGGCACGGCGGTGAAGACAGCCGAGATGATGGCCGCGGCCCGTGGCGAGGCTTTCTGCGAGCCGCCCACGGAGCTGGAGCGCGTGCCCGGCTGTCGCGGCGGCGTCGGCTCGGGCATTCACGTCCATGCCGTGCGCATGCAGGGCTATGTGGCCAATCAGGAAGTGCTGTTCGGCGGGCGGGGCGAGACGCTGAAGATCTCGCATATCACCACCAGCCGCGAGTCGTTCATGCCCGGCGTCCTGCTGGCCGTGCGGAAGGTCCGGGAGCAGAGCGGGCTGGTGTATGGGTTGGAGCACCTGCTGGACGCAGGGAGCTAGTGCAGACGAAGACGGACGACGACGTCCATGCTCGGGAGTTCAGAACATGTCACTCAAGACTGCAATCATCGGTGTCGGTCCTGTCGGCGACAGGATCTGCTCGTGTCTCAAGGAGCGCAACTTCCCCGTCGAGGGGAAGCCGGTTGTCATGGCGACGCGCGCCCGCACGGAAACCCTCGGCGGCGAGGAAGTCGCCGTACAGGAGGTCAGTGCGGAGCTGTTTGACGGGGTGAAGGTCGCCTTCTTCGCCGGACGTGAGGGCGCCAAGGGCGCCTCGGTCATCTGGAAGGAGGCCGCCGAGCAGGCCGGCGCCGTGTGCATTGACAACGGCTCGGATTTTCGCCTGTACCCGGACATCCCCCTGGTCGTGCCCGAAGTCAACATGGACGATGTGACACCGGACACCCGCTTCATCGCCAGCCCCAACTGCTCGACCATCCAGATGGTCGTGGCGCTGGCGCCGCTGCACCGCGCGGCCCGCATCCGCCGCATCGTCGTCACCACCTTCCAGTCTGTCTCAGGCTGGGGCGCGGCGGCGCAAGACGAACTGAAGGCCCAGTTGCCCTGTCTCGTGAAGGGCGACAAGGTCTGCTGCGACCCGGGCATCTTCCCGCGGCCCATCGCCCTGGACTGCCTCCCGCACATTGACAGCTTCCTGGACAACGGCTACACCAAGGAAGAGATGAAGATGCTGCACGAGACGCGCAAGATCCTGGGCGACCCGGACATCGCCGTGGTGCCCACGGCGGTGCGTGTGCCGGTGGAGATCGGGCACTCCGAGGCGATCAACGTGGAGTTCGAGGGCCCGATGGACGCTCGCCGGGCCATGGAGATCCTCAGCGACCCGACCCAGTCCGAGGGCGTGGTGCTCATAGACGGCCCCACGCAGGACCCGGAGCGCCTGGCGTATCTGGCCAGCAAGAAGGGCAAGGAGCGCAAGCCCTGGGCGATGCACTGGGAAGTTACCGAGCGGCAGTACCCGACGCAGGCGGACGTGCTCGAGGACGCCTGGAAGGACAAGACGCTGGTCGGCCGCGTGCGCGACGACAACTCCCGGCGCAACTGCATCAACCTGTGGTGCGTGGCCGACAACCTACGCAAGGGCGCGGCCACCAACGTCGTCCAGATCGCCGAGAAGATGATCGAGCGGGGGTTGCTGTAGAGGCGTACGGCGGGAATCGGGACCCGGGAATCGGGAACGGCAGAAAGCAGTAGGGGCGCGACTTGTCGCGCCCCTTCTCCGTGTGTGGATGCTACCTGACATCAACGCTGAAGGTCTGACGCGCCTCCTGCTGCTTGTTGTTGGTGACCTTCAGGGACACCCCGAACCGCCCGGCGGCCGTCGGGGTGCCGGACAGGACGCCGTTCTCCAGCTTCAGCCACTCCGGCGCCTTCTCCAGCGTCCAGGTTATCTTCTCCCGGTGCCAGAAGGCCCCGTTGTAGCTGCCGTTGCAGGTGAAGTGGCCGATGGAGACGATGCTCCGCGGCTCGTACCGGTACGCCTCAGCGGTCCTGGCCGTCGGGGGGGCCGCCGTGTACACGAACGGGCGCGGCACGGCCGCATAGTCCGAAGGCCCGCTCTCGTTGCCCTGCGCGTCAATGGCCACGACGCGGTAGAAGGCCTTGTTGGGCCTCGCCACGAAGTCCGGCCCGACCACGAAGAGGGAGGTCTGGTCGGTCTTGGTGATTAGGTTGGCCGGAGTCTTCACATCGCCCCAGAACGGATCCTCGCCCTTCTTGTCCCGCGCGTTGTACTCCTCCATGGTGTCGCAGAAGCCTCGCCCGGTCCGCACAATGTACTCGGTGTCACTGGCGGTGAAGCCCTGCTCATCGCTGCCATAGACCTTGTACGCCACCGGCCGGCGGCCCTGCGGGTTGGCCTGCCAGGTGATGCCGACGGTGCCGTCCGCCTTAGGCGCCGCCTGCAGATTGAGCGGCGCCCCCGGGCCCTCGCAGCGGAAGGACCAGCGGCGGCTCCACGGCCCCCACACGCCGTGGCTGTCCATCGCCCGGACCCGCCAGTAGTACGTCGTGCCGGGGTTGAGCAACCCCACGAGCGGGACCTGCCACTCGGCCTTGCCCTTGCTGGGGGTACGGGAGATCAGCTTCTCGAAGTTCGGGGAGATGACCCAGCGCATGTCAGCCCGGTCGCAGACCTCGATGTGGTAGTCGGCGACCTGTGGGGCGGGGGCAACGGACGGAACGTCTGTCCCTTGTACGCCGCCCTCGGTCTGGCGGGGTACGAGCCCCCGCCCTACAGCCGGCTCCCACCGGAACGTGAACTGTGTGCCCTCGACCGTGGCGCCATCGGCGGGAAAAAGGGGAGAGGGCGGTGCCGTCGGCGGCACCCACTCGGTGCGCTCGAGCCAGGCATGAGTCACCTTGACCTGTCGCTGCCCGGGTGTCTCATCCGTGTAGCGGAGTTGGTTGTCGCCGACGGTCAGCTCGGGCATCCCCAGGAGTGACATCTGCACATCGTTGTCGAAGAGCAGGTCACTGACGCGGCTGCCCGCGCCCTGCAGTTCCAGCTTGACGAAGAACCCATAGGTGGGCTTGCCGCGCGGGGAGATGAGCGTGTCGAAGCTGGGCGTGGCATAGCCCGCCCCCGGCTTGCTGTCCTCGAGGATCGTCTGCCAGGACTTGCCGTCAGGCGAGAAGGTGAGGCGGATAGCGGGGCCGTCGCCGGCAAGGGTGTAGTGCGCCCGGACCTGCGCCCCAACGAACACCCACGGACTCGCCAGCTTCCACACGACGACGGCAGGCTTCGCGGCGTCGGCCGGCTGCAGGGCGGGGGGTGGTACCCCGCTAGCTGTGTTCTCCGCGCTCACCACGCCCCTCGTCCACACCGCCCGGTCCAGGGGCACCCGGTAGATCCACTTGCCGTTCCGCAGGTTGTCGTAGGCCGTCCCCCCCCATTCGTTCAGCGTCCCCAGCCCGTCGTGCCAGGCCTCACCGGGCTTGCGTTCCTGCGCGTAGGAGTACTCCTTGCCCACATGGTCCCAGCGCCATTCGAGGCTCTCGCCCGGGCGCAGCGTGAGGTTCATCGTGTGGGTCGTGCTGCGCCGGCGCTCGCCGGTGCGGTCGCCCTCGTAGCCGTACAGCGAGGCCGAGAACTGGTCGGTGAGCGGGCTGTCCCCGCTGCCGATGCTGTAGGTGTGCGTGCGCTTCATCAGGTCGTGGTCGCGCACGACCTCGGCCTCACCGGCGATGGTGGTGTTGTCGCGGCGCAGGCAGATGACATGCTCGTCGCCGTCGAGCAGGTGCCACTCATTGTCATAGAACGCCTCGGTGACGCAGTGGCCCACCGGGCGGCCAGGGCGCGTCTTGAGGCCCGCGGCGCGGAAGAGGTCATCAATGATGATCGCGTCATCTCCGCACAGCGTGTAGCCGTAGACGTTGTGCACCTTGACCGCGTCGTCGCACTCGCGGTCCCAGGTGCAGGCATGGAAGCGGTGCTTGCGCTCCCATTCCCAGACAGCGCGGGCCTTCTCGGCGTCGGTGGTACAGCCGCGCGTGGCCTCGGCGGCGATCTTCTCCAGCGTGCGCCAGTCGCCCAGCCCGTTCACGGTCAACCACGGGTTGATGACATCCGTGTCGCCGACGTTCTCGATCCGGCAGTACAGGTTCGGTTGCCAGCCCTGCTTGTAGGCGGCATAGCTGATCGGCATGCGGGTCATGGCGCCGTCCACGGCGCCGGCGAAGCGGACGACGTAGGCCTGGCTGGCAGAGCCGATGGTCTCGACCTGGCGGCGAGTGCGATCGGAGGGGAGGTTCTCCTGCGGCTTGCGGGCGGGGCCCTGCACGGAAGCCAGGGCGCAGGAGGCGAGCAGGACCAGCATTGAGACGGCAGCCTTGTGTCCCATGTGCTCCTCCAACGTGTGGGTGGAAGATGGTTCCCTGCGCCCGTGGCGGCACCTGCACAGGCGCCAAGACGAGGGGGGAGGATTCGCCGTCTCCGGCGGCCAAGATCAGAGGGGGATGGTCCCCGGAGGTATGGACATGCGTCGAGTGGTTCCCCTGCTGTTGCTGAGCCTGGTGTCGTCGTGGGCCGCTGCTGCTGTCACGCTCGTGGCCGACGGGCAGGCCCGGGCCGTGATCGTGCTGCCCGAGAAGCCCCTGCCGGTCGAGACCTATGCGGCCCAGGAGCTGGCCTATCACGTCGCGAAGGCCTCCGGCGCACGACTGGCGACCGTGAATGAGCCCAACGTACCGGCGCAGCCGTCTGGGCGCGTCTACATCGGCAACACCGCCGCGGCCCGGGACGCCGGTCTCGACGGCGCGAAGCTGGCGCCCGAGGTGTTCGTCCTGCGCGCGAAGGGCCCGGCGCTGTTCGTCGTCGGCCGCGACAGCGAGGGCGATGCGCTCAACGCCACGACGTGGGCCGGGACGCTGTTCGGCGTCTACGAGTTGCTCGACGACGTGATGGGCGTCCGCTGGCTGTGGCCAGGGCAGTTGGGCGAAGTCATTCCCCAGCGTCGGACGGCCGCAATCCCCGAGATGGACAAGCAGATCGCGCCACAGCTCGTACAGCGGCAACTGCGTAGCTCGCTGGGCATGCGGTCGAACGTGCCGGAGGGCTACTCCCCGGCCGCGGCCGCGCAGGTCCGCCGCGACGAAGCCGTGTTCCTGCGCCGCCACCGCATGGGCAAGTCCCTGCGCATGAGATACGGCCATGCCTTTGTGAACTGGTGGGACCGGTACGGGACCGAGCATCCCGACTGGTTCCAGATGATTGACGGCAGGCGCCCGGAGCCCGGTCCGCGCGGCGAGATGTCCATGTGCGTGTCCAACCCCGGCTTCCACCAGCAGATCATCCAGAACTGGCTGGCGGACCGCAAGCAGAAGCCCGGCGAGAACCTGACGATCAACGGCTGCGAGAACGATGTGTACGGGATGTGCTCGTGCCCGACCTGTCTGTCGTGGGACGTCGAGCGGCCCGAGAAGGCGATCTCGGAGCGCTACGACGCCAAGTGCGTCTCCGACCGCTACGCGCGCTTTTGGCTGACGCTGCAGCAACTGGGCAGCCAGCACGACCCCGAGGCCATCGTGACCGGCTATGCGTACGTCAACTATGCGCTGCCGCCGGTGAGGACGAAGCTGAACGACCATGTGTACATCGGCATTGTGCCCGATGTGTTCTTCCCGCGGACGGCGGCGGAGCACCAGTGGGTGCGGGACATGTGGGACGGGTGGCGCAAGACCGGGGCGCGGATCTTCCTGCGGCCCAACTACACGCTCGAAGGCTACTGCATGCCGTACATCTACATGCACAAGTTCGCCGATGAGTTCGCCCACGACGCGCGCAACGGGATGATTGCCACCGACTTCGACTCGCTGACAGCCATGTGGGCCACCCAGGGCCCGCAGGACTACCTTTTCGCCCGTTGGCAGACGCGACTGCAAGCGCCCGTGGACGAGGTCCTGGCCGAGTACTACGCGGGCTTCGGCCCGGCGAGCAAACAGGTCAAAGCCTACTTCGATACCTGGGAGAAGTTCACGACCGACAATCGCGACCGCTTCCGCGGAGTCGCCCAGGCCACCGGCGGCAACTGGGCCAACTTCCCGAAGATGGCACACGAGGCGTTCACGACGGACGCCTTCGCCGAGGGCCACAGGCTACTGGCGGCGGCCCAGACAGCGGCACAGGGCGATCCTGTGGCGACGGCCCGCGTGGCGTTCCTGCAAGACGGCCTGGCCCACGCCGAGAAGTGCTGCGCCCTCGCCGCCGCGCGTGCCAAGGGGCGGTTCCGCGAGCTGTACCAGGCCAGCAACGAACTGCGCGAGATGCGGCAGAAGATCGAGACGCAGAACGTCGCCAACCTCAACTACTGCGTCTGGCTCGAGACACGGGCGTGGGGCGTGACGCGGGACCTGACGTACAAGGGCGAGCCACTGCGGGCCTGGAAGGAGCAGGTCGCCGAGGCGAAGCTGCAGCCCATCGTGATCCGCAAGGGGCACGGCTTCGTTGCGCTGCTGCAGGCCGGCGAGCACTTCCGCGCCCACGTGAGCGAGGGGCAGATCGGCAAGTACACCGACCCGTGCCGCTGGTTCCTCAACGACCCGGACGGCAATGTCGTCCAGGACGGGGTGCTCAAGCCCGGTCAGGAGGCCCAGCTTGACTTCCCGGCGGCCAAGGCCGGCGTCTACAACTTCGTCTGCGACCCGGGGGCCAACTCCGCGCATGTGACGCTGCTGAACGATCACGCGGCCCTGATGGGGCAGACGATCAGCTTCATCGGCGAGACCTCACCGCTGCATGTGTACGTGCCGGTGGGCCTGAAGAGCTTCCGGATCGTGCTGGAGACGAGCGCCCCGGGCGAGACCGCAACGCTCACGGTGCTCGCCCCGGACGGCAAGGAAGCCGCCTCCGGGTGCACGGGGCAGAAGGCGCTCTACACGGCCGATGTGCAGGTCCCAGCGGGCCAGGATGGGCAAGTCTGGGGCGTCAGGTTGAGCAAAGCGCCCACGGGGGTGCTGGAAGACATCACGCTGAAGTTGGACGACCGGCTGCCGGCCTACTGGTCGCACACGGCGGACCGACTGGTCGTGCCGCAGTAGGGCGCTATCACGGCAGGTCGCCAGGCGTCTCCCACAGCGGCGCCTCGCGCGGGAAGAGGTTGTTGACCTGCAGCCAGTTCACGGCGTCCGGGGCGCCCGGAGGGTAGGGGCGCCCCAGGCCGACCGCCACGATGACCTCGCGCGACTTGGCGAGGGCCTCCTGCAGCCGCGTCACCAGCGCCTCGTTGGGAAGGTGCGCGTGCCCGACGTACAGGCGCTTGTCGGTCACCCCCAGGTCGGCCGTGGCTCCTGCCTGCAGCGTCACTCGGATCTGTCGGCTGCCGCCCTCGCGCTCCACGAAGTGGAGCGTCGGGGGCGCGGGCAGCCGCAGGTAGGCCAGCGACGTGGCGCCCTGTCCCGGGTCGGTGCCGAAGCTCATGCCGCCGATGGGCCGCAGTTCCGGGCCAAAGGCCTCGTGCAGCGTGGCGGCGGCGTGGGCCGACAGCAAGGCCCAGAACTCCTCCGGCGCTAGTGCGGCCAACGGCTTGAGGCCATAGCGGTCTATGGTCCAGTCCTCGACATGGGGCGGCGGCGCCTCGGCTTTCTGGGCGCCCGCGAGGTGCACGCGGCGCCCCAGCGCGAACGGCCCGCCGTTGCGGGCCAGCATGTTCACGCCGAGGTTGCCCCGCTCGAAGACCGGGCGGACGTGCCGGCCGTCCGCCGCGCAGATCCCCGCAGTGCAGATGTAGCCCCGCCTCATGCGTGTCAGATGGGTGACGATGATCTCCACGGCAGGCCCCCCTAGAGGTGGATGATGCGGCCCTCGCTCCAGGCGTCGCACAGGTACTCGGCTACGAGACGCCGGTGGCAGTGGTCCGGCTCGGCTTCGGAGCACAGCAGCACCGTCGGCTGCTCGAACTGCGCGCGGTCCAGCCACGTCTCCGGCGCGCGCTCGGCCAGCAGGCGGCGGAACTGCACCGCGTACTCGTCGAAGGTGATCTGCTTGTCCTGGTAGGCCGACAGCAGCTCCGCCGAGGGGGCCAGGCGCGGCTCGGGCACGTAGTCGGCATCGCAGATCTCGCGCAGGAAGTAGCGCAGGTCGTCGCGCTTGCTGAAGCCGGCGAGCTGCGAGGTGTTGTTCAGCCGCACGTCAATGACCCGGCGGATGCCCCGGAGCTTCAGACGCTCGAAGAACTCCTCGGCTGACTTCTTGGTGTGGCCGATCGTGTAGATCTCCATGGCCGCTCCCCATCATCCTCGAACAGGCTCTGCTGGCCGCCGGTGCGCTCGAACTCCGCCGCCGCGGTCAGGTCGGCATCGCTGGTGACGCTGCCGTCGCCGCGCAGGTGCAGGACCGTCACGCCTCGCTCGCACAGCACGCGTGCCAGGAGGAGGTGCCGGTGGCAATCGCCCGGGTCCTCCTCGCTGCATAGCAGCGCCACGCGGCGCTCACGCGCGATCTCCAGCAGACGTGCCAACCCGTCGCGGAAGCGGTCCGACGCCGCGATCAGGTCGTACCGCACGTGCCCGTCGGCGTCGTAGAAGCCCGGCACGTTGGGCATGCCGCCGAGGGCCTCGCCCAGGTAGGCGTACGCCAGCCCCGCCTGGGCCACGGCGGCCTCCAGGGGGGCGCGGTTGAACTGCCCGGCGTACTTGGAGTACGGACTGGAGCGCACATCTGCCACGACCGCGATGTCGTGCGCGGCCAGCAGCTCCAGCAGGCGCTCCACGGTGTGGTTCGAGTGGCCCACAGTGTAGACCGTCAGGGCGTCGGCGGGCGCTACCATCCGAGCCAGTCAATCCCGTCGGCCTTGAGCTTGAGCCGCAGCGCGCGGATGGCGCTGCCCTCCCCCTCTTCGTAGTAGATCGCCAGCACGGTCCCATCCTTGAGTTCCACCGTGGCCGGGTACGCGCCGCCGACATTGTCAATGACGTACGGGCCCTCCCACGTCTTCGCCTCGTCGCGGCTGACGTGCAGCGCCGTCTGCGGGATGCGGTGGGTCATCAGGATCTCGCCAGTGCTCAGCCGCGTGAAGTGCGGCGCGTGAGCCTTGAAGCCGATGTCCTGCACGGGGCTCCACGTCAGCCCCAGGTCCGGGCTCGTGGCGTAATGCATGTTGATCTTGCTGCTGCGGAGCGCGGCATACAGCGTCCCGTCCTTGAGCAGCACGAAGTCCGTCTCGGCGTCCAGCGGCAGCTTCGCTTCCTTGCCGATGGGGATGGGCGCGCACCACGTCTTGCCATGGTCGGTCGAGCGCACGATGCCGCCGTACGACTCGCTGGAGTACACGCCGAGGATGAGCGTGCCGTCAGGCAACTCGCGCACGGGGGCGGAGACGGCCCACATCTCCGGCGTGACCGGCTGGCCCTTCGGCTCCCACGTCGCCCCGCCATCGGTCGAGCGCGTGATCATCGAGACGTAGTGCGTCTTGCCCTCGACGCGCCAGTACTTGAAGAAGCTGCAGACCAGCGTGCCGTCCTTGAGCTGGGCGATGTGCGGGTCGCGGTTGTCCTGGTCGTCGTCGTAGACCACCCGCGGCTGCGTCCACGTGCGGCCCTCGTCGCTGGAGCGGACGGTGCAGACGCGCCCACCCTTCGGCCACTGCTCGTTGGGGAACGACACATGGCCGTACCCACCGTAGAAGACGGCCATGATGTCGCCGTTCTGCAGGCGACAGGCGTCGGGGAAGGCCTGGTAGGTCCCGGCGGCCTCACCGTGGGAGATGATCCTGTAGGGTGGCGTCTCGTTCTTGAGCGGCTCGGCCATGGCGACTTGCTCCCCTTTGATCTTCAGGTTGCGGAAGGTCACTTGCCCCTGACTGGTGCCCAGGCCGATGCGTCCGGCCGGGATGGTGTCATCCTTGGCGCGCACGACCTCGGTGCCGTCGAGCGAGAAGACGATCTCCCCGCCCTTGATCTCGGCCAGGGCGGTGTGCCAGGCGTCATCGGTCAGCGCCGGGCAGCGCGCCCGGGTCAGCTCGATCCAGCTCTTCTGCGGCGTGGAGCGGGTCAGAATCACGTTGTGGAACTTGCTGTCCAGGTGGAGCCAGTAGTAGGTCATGGTACCGGTGGCGCGCAGGATGAGCGCCGCCGCGCGCACACCGTTGCCGACGGGATGGATGCGGAACTCGACGCTCAGGCGGGTGTCCGAGAAGCCCGGCTCGGTCATGATGGCCGCGGACAGGCGCGAGACGTTGGTCTGTTCGATCTCGCCGTCGCGGAACTGCCAGGTGCCGGCGGCGAGGCGGAAGCTGTCGGACAGGGCGGGGGAGAGAACCGGCTGCAGCGTGGTCGGCTCGGCGTGCAGCATCCCGCAACAGATCAGCAGCAACGCGAGGGGGGCGTAGTGGTGGCGCATGGTGGAGTGTTCGGCGCGAGAGGCGGGGGACCTGCCCGCCCGGGGGAGCGTAGACGCTCAGGGCTCTTCGGCTTCGGCCAGGAGCCGCTCCAGATCATCCATCACGCCGAGTCGCAGCGCCCAGAGGCGGAGATAGGGGAGGTCGAGATTGCGGCGCACACGCAGGATCATCGAGACATCGTTGAGCTGCATCTCACTGCGGCTGTCGGCGGCCCAGCGTAGCTTGGAGAGGACGACATCCTCGGGGCTGGCCACCCAGACGGCTACGCCTTGGTAGTCAGCAGCGATCCGCCGATCCAGCGCTTCGCGGTCGTACGGGTCATTGCCCAGGCGCCAGAAGTCCACTTTCTCGCCATAGTCAAAGTGGATGATGTTCCACATCGTCCCCCGCTGCAGGCCATCCTCAACCATCTCGCGGCTGATGTAGTAGCGGTCCTGGAAGGCCTGCAGCAGGCAGTCAACGTGTTGCTGCTCGTAGGAGATAACGACATCAATGTCGTGTGTGGAGCGAAACACCCCCCAGATCGAGGAAGCGTGGGAGCCCACCAGCATCCACCGGACGTCGAGCCCGTCGAGCGTCTGGGCTACCTCTGCCAGCACCTCTAGGTCTTCCACGCAGCGAACCTCCGCCGGGCCTCTGCCTGCTGCTCTTCGAGCGTCCAGTCTGGGTGGTCGAGCTTCACCCCCGCGAGGGCCAACTCCAGGACACGGCGCCGGGCGCGGGAAGCCGCCTCCAGCTTCTGTGCCGGTGTCATCTGGCGCAGGATGTCCTCATAGACCCGCCGAGCTTCGGGGGCCATGAGACGATCCTCGTACTTCATCTCACTCCGCCTTCGCGGCCCACTTCAGCCCGCGCGTCACCATCGTTAGCACCGGCGGCATGGCCAGCACGCTGGCGCTGTGGCCGAGCGAGCAGTAGAAGACCCGGCCCGCGCCGTACATCTTCTTCCACGTCACCGGCATGACCACGTTGTCGTAGTCGGGGAAGATCGTCGTCGCCAGGACCGTGTTGATCGGGTCCACGTGCATGTAGTACTGCTCGGACTCCACGTCGAAGTCCTCGATCCCGGCGGTGACGGGGTCGGGCGTGGGGCCGATGTTCACGCGGTAGGGGCGGATTCCGCCGGGGTGGGCGACCCACTGGCCCCCGCACATGAACTGGTATTCGGTGTGCTCCCGGAAGGCGTCGCCCATGCCGCCATGGATGCCGCCGAAGCCCACGCCGGAGCGCACGGCGTTCAGCAGCGGCGTCGCCTGGTCGGCCTCGATCTTGCCCATGGTCCAGTTGTTGATGATGAGGTCGAGCCCCTTGAGCTTGGCCTCGTCCTTGTAGGCATCGAGGCAGGTGGCGACTTCGACCCCGAAGCCTTCGGCGCCGAGCGCCTCGGCCATGATCTCGGCCGTCTGCCGCGGCTCATGCCCGTCCCATCCACCCCAGACGATCAGTGCGCTTCGCATCCGCGTTGCCTCCCTATTCATTGCTCCCTACCGGCGGGGGTTATCTGCAGGGCCGTCCCAGACGCTGCAATCACGTGTCGTGCGACGTACTGGAGTATCTCGATGTCGTAGAGCAACTCGTCAACAGACGCGGAAAAGGGCAGCAAGTACGTGTCCTCGTCGTCGTCCTCCATCTTTGTGTGCACGATCTTACAGCGGATATCATAGATCCTGAGCGCCAGCTGTTCTCGAAGGTCGACTTGCAGGTTCCGAAGCTGGACCAACTTGTCGCTGATCCCCGTCTTCCGGCCGATGAAGTCGCACCGCGCTTCATCCTCCTCCAGGAAAGCCCTCACGGCTTGCTCATCCAGGCAGGCCAACAGAACGGCCTTCAGGCTGGAGCGCTCACTCTGTCGCGAGTTGATGGCCGGGCCGGCGGCCGAGATCAGGCGCGCGATCTCTGTGTCGCTCTCAACTCTGAATGCGGGATTCCTCAGGATGTTCCTGATACGGTTCGTTGCCTCCGCCGCTGTATGGACAGGGAAGAAGAACTCAATGGCCTGGTAGAACGCGTGGTACTGCAGCAAAGGTAGCCTGCGCGCTGACATGCCATACCAGTACAGAGACAGGGGCTCGTGGTTGTACTCACACCTGGGAAAGACCAGTGACGCAGCCGGATGGGGCACCCGACGGGGCATCCGCGCCCGTTCTCGGCGTCTGACGGGTCCGAGGGCCACGCCTGTCGTCGCATCGAGTTGGAAGAAGACGGAGTCGGCGACCCTGACCATCGTCTCAAGCGCTTGGTCGTGCGTAGCGGCGCCCACGCCTGTGATGGCAATGGACATCCCTGAGCGGCCTGGAAGACGTCGTGGCGCCATGGCGGTGAAGGCTGCCGACGGATTGCCCAGCCTGATCGTTACGTCTGCCAGGGGCCCCTGGCCGGTAAGCTCTATGGCCTGGATATCGTCACCCTCCTGGTCCTGTCCAGTAATCCGTCGCCACAGCCATCTCGCGGGCGCGATAAGGTCGCCAAGATCGCGGATACTACACTCAATGAGCCTGTTCTCCAGGGACCAGATGGCATCGTACCCCGCCAAGTACGAATAGCGCTCGAACCCGATCGCCAGAAGGCGTCTGGCATGGCCAATGTTCGAGAGTGGCAGGTCCACGAGGTCCGGGCCCTGAGGGATGAGGACACACCGTGTGACAGTCCCATCATCCAGCGTCGTCTGTGTGAGTTCATGTCTTCGGTTAAGACACCGCTCGCTGAGTTCGACCTCCAGCGCAGCCCACTCCTCATCGGGGCCTTCTGGTGCGTCGGCTGCCGGCCCAACCATGGCAGGACCCCCCTCTCTCGACTGTCAGGGTGTAGTGTGCTGATATCTGGTGATGGCCCATCTGGCGGCGCATCGCGCCCAGTGTCATCTCAGTATCTGCCACAGATTATAGTAATCATCCGTCCACAGCCGCAAGGGGCGCGTCGCGGGGCGGGGGAGGGACATGCGGACGATCTCGCGGTCGGTCAGCACGCGCGGGCTGGTGGTCAGCAGCATCCAGTCCGACTTGTATATCCCCGGCCCGCCCGGGTCGCTGAAGCGCAGGGCCTGCAGCCCGCAGGCGTCCGCCAGACCGTACACCACGCGCGCCAGGTCCAGGAAGCGGTTCGATACGTGGACCGCCAGCACCCCGTCCGGCTGCCGCAGGTGCTGCAGGTAGATGGCGAAGGCCTCGCGCGTCAGCAGGTGCGCGGGGATGGAGTCGCTGCTGAACGCGTCCAGCGCCAACACGTCGAACTGCTGCGAGCCCGTCTGCCGCAGCTCGCGCTCCAGCGACAGGCGCGCATCCCCCAGCGCCACCTCGATGTGTGCCGGGCTGTCGGCGAGGTAGCTGAAGTACCCGGCGTCGTGCGCCATCTCGTCCACCGCGGGGTTGATCTCGTAGAAGCGCACCGTGTCGCCCACGCGGCCGTAGACCGCCATGTTGCCCGTGCCCAGGCCCACCACGCCGATGCGCATGGCCCCGCCGTGGGGCGACCGGTAGCGCGGGTGGCGCGTGACCGCCAGGCCGACGCCGGAGCGCGGGCTGTAGTAGCTCACCGCGCGGTGGCGCAGCGAGGGGTCCAGGTACTGCAACCCATGGATCGTCGCGCCGTTCACCAGCGAGTGGACCTCCTCCCCGGGGCGGTCCCGGTCGCGGTCCTCCACACGGAACACGCCGTAGAAGCTCCGGTGGGCCAGGATGATGGGTGGACGATCCGGGTGGTGGGCGAGGCAGTAGATGATCGGCAGGCCGACCGACAGTGCGAGCAGGGCCGCGAGAACATAGCTCCTCACGTCATCGGGGACAGGCCGCCAGCGCCATACCGCGACCAGCCCCGCCAGCCAGCAGGCAAGCAGCGCCACGTGCAACTCGTAGAAGCGCACGAAGATCAACGGCGCGAGCAGCCCCACGAACAGGCCGCCCAACGCCCCGCCGATGGAGATCGCCAGGTAGAAGCTGGTCAGATGGCGCGGGTCCGGCCGCCGCGCCACCACCTCCCCATGGCAGAACATGCAGGCGCAGAAGAGCAGCGCGGCATAGGTGGCGATCTGCCAGCGCACGGGCATCTCCAGCGGTTGGGTCATCACGTATGCGACGACCGGCACGGCGATCAGCATCGCCGGCAGGTACGCCGCGCGCACGTACCAGCGGGGGTTGTCGAAGCAGATGATGAAGGAGAGCAGGTAGAGCGTCAGTGGCAGGACCCACAGGAAGGGGATGACCGCCAACTCCTGGCAGATCTGGTTCGTGACCGCCAGGAGGAGCGTCGAGGCCAGGGCCGGGAGGGCGATCCACAGTAGACGGTGGCGCCACGGCACATCGGCCTCTGCAGGGAGCGCTGTGGGAGCGGCGTCGCGGTCGGTGACCTCTCCTGCAGGCGCTGCGGAGGCCGACTGGATGGCGCACAGCAGGTACGCCGCGGCGAACAGCACGAAGGCGCCGGCCCACACCACGGCCTGCGCCCGCATCGCCAGCGCGGGCTCGATGAGCACGGGGTAGGTGAGCAGCGCCAACAGGGAGCCGACGTTGGACAGCATGTAGAGGCGATAGGGCGCGACGCCCGGTCGGGCGCGGCTGAACCACGCCTGCAGCAGCGGGCTGGTGGTGGCCAGCACGAAGTAGGGGAGGCCGACGGTCACGGCCAGCAGCAGGAGCAGGTGGCACACAGGGGCATCGGGGTCGGCGGGCTTCCAGGCGGCAGCGGGGATGAGCGGCCCGCCCCAGTAGCGCCACTGGGCCGCCAGCAGCGCCAGCGAAAGTGCGAGCACCGCGCCCTGCAGCAGCGCCTGCGCCGGGGGACGCAGCCGTGTCGCCAGCCAGTGGGCGTAGGCGTACCCCGCCAGCAGCAGGACCTGAAAGAGCAGCATGCAGGTGGTCCACACCGCCGGCATCCCGCCGAACCACGGCAGGAGGCACCGGGCGATGAGCGGCTGGACCTGGAAGAGCAGGAAGGCCCCCAGGAAGATGGGGAGCGCGTACTGCAGCAAGGCGGCAGCTCCGTTCAGAGCGGCAGGTTCCGCAGCAACTGCTTCTGGCAGCCCTCCAGGTGTGTCTTGGGGCGCACCCGCACAACCATCTCGACTGCCTCGTCCACGGTCGCGGCCACGCCGCGGCGCACCAGCACCGCCGCCGCCACTACCGCCGAGCGGCCGTGGCCCTGGGCGCAGTGGATGTAGAGGCCATCACGGTCGGCCAGCTCAGTCACCAGGGCCTGCAGGGCCGCCACCGGCGGCACGTCGTAGTTCAGCGTCGGCAGGCAGCGGACCGCGCACCGCTGCAGAACGCTCGACGGCTCGGCGAACTCGCAGGTCAGATCCACCACGAGTTGCACGCCGGCGGGCAGCTCGTCCCCGAGCACCCGCCGCCCGATCCAGAGGCCCGGCACGATCTCGTCGTACAGCGTCTCCTTGCTGAAGCGTCGCTTGATCTTCCAGACGGCGTAGGTGAAGCCCAGGTACGGCAGCAGCACCCAGGCCCACCACGCCAGCGAGCCGTCGGCGCGCTTGCCGAACATCCGCGCGCCGAGGCCCGCATAGGCGAGGCCCACCAGGAGACAGGCCACGCCAGTCCAGAGCAGGATGAGCGTCCCGCCCCGGAGCCACAGGGCCAGGGCGAGTTGCACGACAGCGGCGATCAGGTAGACCAGAGCTTGCTTCATGGTGTGTGATGGCCCTGACTGAGCAGTAGGGCAAGCGCCCTCGCCTGCCCCGGCCCGGGCGAGCCGCCCGGGCTACTGGACGAGAGGAATGGCGAACCAGTCACCCTACACTTCGCTGGCGACGCGCTCGAGATACACCCGCGCCTGCGCCGCCAGCGCGTCAGTCAGCTCGGGGAGCATCTCCGTCTTCTTGAACGGCCCCTCGAAGCGCTCGACGACCATGGGGCCATGGAAGTCGAATGGCTTGAGCGCCTCGAGCATCCCCTTGTCGCTGACTTCACCGGCGCCGGGCACCGGGAAGACGGGGTTGGCGCGCGGGCCGATGTGGTCCTTCACACAGATGGCCTTCACCAGCTCGGCGCAGTCCTGGATGTCCAGGGCGGGGTCGAGCCCTTCGTAGAAGTGGACATTGCCGCCGTCGTAGCACGCCTGCACCATGGGCGAGCTGACGCGCTCGATGGTCTGGCGCAGGATGTTGCCATAGGCGGTCAGACCGGTGTGGGGCTTGAGCACGATCATCATGCCGACGGCCTCGGCGTGCCTGGCGACCGGCTCCATGGCCCGGAACCAGTCGTCACACATCCCGCGCCAGACGGCCAGGCCGTACTTCTTGCCCGGCCAGCTCTCGTATTCCCACGGCCCCCAGCCTAGCAGACAGTCCATGCCGAGCAGCTTGCCCTGGTCGAGGCGCTTCTTCCACAGGTCCACGCCTCCCTCGCCCGTGGGCCCGCCGGAGACCTGGAAGGCCATGACGGGGATGAGTCCGGCGTCCTCGACGCGGCGGCCCAGCTCCAGGGTCTGTGCTTCCGACCACGCCGGGTCAAACGCCGGCTGCTTCTCGTGCGTGGTGCCCAGGCACACGTACTTGTAGCCGGCGCGGGCAATCCCCTCCAGCGCGCGGTCAAATGGCAGCTCGGAATAGGGGAGAGTCTGACAGCCGATCTTGATGTCCATGACGTATCCTTTCGCGGTCGGTGACCGCTTGTACGGTCCCACGTCTTGACGGGGGGCGCGTGAGGCAGCGTGTCCACTCCTCGGCGCGCACGCAGGCGCTGGGAGAGACGATGGGGGCAGTTCGGGATGCGTGGGGGATGTTCCTGCCTGGGGGCAACTCGGCCGTTGCCGGCAAATGCAGCGCGCCCTGACGGGCAGAACGTCAGGGCGCGGCAGGGACGGCGGGATCCGCGGATTAGCGTGCCATTCGCTCGGTCACGATGCTCAGCATGGTGGTCTTGCGCTGCCCAAGGGTGGTCCAGGCGACGATGGAAGCTATGGTCAACAGGGCAAGCAGCAACGCATACTCAACTGTGGTCATGCCCTCCTCTTCCCGCCACAACCGCCCGAGGATTGTCTGCATGGCACTCTCCTTGGCACCAGGCCTGCCCTGCTGGTCTATGCGAAGGTAGCATAGCCATCCGAGTTCTGGTAGAGGTTAGGTGTTGCTCACGGGATGTTCAAGCGGCGGGGCGTTGTGAGCGCCGCTGATTGCGGCCTACAGCGGGCGGTCGGCTATCCGGAGGAATCAGGGCGGGGTGTCGGCTGCGCCGACACCCCGCTCTGACGCTATGGCTCCATCTGCGGACGATACCAAGTTGCGCGCCGGCGCTGCGGCGCTACTGGGAGTTGGCGTTGATGATCTCCCCCAGTCTGCCGCCCAGCTTCGCGGCGCTCATGTTCGGGACGACGAGGTACACCGGGTGGCGGTCAAGCGTGAGCCGGTCGCCCGAACTGCCGAGCGGCAGGCCGTTGCCCATCGTGTCGAGGGCCCGGGCACCCCGGGGCAGCGCGCGTGGGTCGAGGGGGTACCCACCATCTGCGCCGGTACGCCACAGCACCACCACCGCGTCCTTGCCGTGCTGCAGATAGCAGGCGGTGACCCCGCAGGGGTACTCCTGCACGCCCGCGCCGACCGACGGGTCCAGCAACCAGGCCGCGATGGCGTACACGACCCCATGGGGGCGCAGGCTGCGGTCGTATTCGTAGATGGACATGGAGTTCATGCGTGGCGCCATGCCCTGCTCGACGTTGGTCCAGTAGTAGAAGTACTTGTCCGCGCCGGAGGCAAGGGCCAGCACGAAGAGCTTGAGCGACTGGATGACGGCCTCCTCGACCGGCGTCCGCCCCGCCCAGCGCGAGTACTCGTTGTCCAGCTTGTTGCAGATGTGGCGATAGAACGTGTCGGCGGTGACGCCCGTCTCGGAGTTCCAGCGGGGCATGGGCTTCCCGTCACGGACCGCCCAGGCGTTCACGTTGCCATAGGGCTTCTTCGTCAGGCAGCCGTAGCCATGGTAGGAGAAGATGTCGGCGCCGGTGAGGCCCCCGGCGGCGAGCACGCGGTCGGTCCACTGCGTCGCCGAAGGAAAGGTGCAGGGGGCCAGCAGTCGGCAGGTCGGGTCGGCCGCCTTCGCAGCCCCCGCCGCTGCCTGGGCCAGGGCTGCGTATTGCTCCGCGGTGCCCCCGTAGAACCCCCCGCCATACGGCTCGTTCCAGATCTCCCAGACGCGGATGTCGGTCCTGTAGTGCGAGACGACGGTGCGGACGTAGTTCTCGAACGCGACGACATCGCGGTACGGTCCGACGCCGGCGCGGAAGGCCGCGCTACCGGGTTCGGCGGTCGTGGCCCAGTCGGGCACGCGCAGGAACTCGCCCAGGATCTCCAGCCCCGCCTTTCGCACCCGCGCCACGTCCTCATCGAAGAAGCGCCACTGCCCCGGCTGGGGCTCGGCGGTGCGCCAGTGCGTGATGCTCGAGCAGTCGTGGATGCGCGTCCACTTGTACCCCAAGCGCCTGGCGATCTGCATCTGCCAGTCCGAGGCCGTGCTGAAATGCCCGCCGATGTTGGACTGCGCGGGCGGCACGGCACGGGGCAGGGGGATCTGGCTGAAGACGAGCGAGCACAGGGGCGCCTTGCCGTCGCCGGCGCACAGGTCGCCCCGGAAGGCTCCCAGCTCCTTGAGTGGCACCGTCACCTCGGTCGTGGTGACGCCGGGTTTGAGCGCCAGTTTGAGGGGGACCGTGCAGGCGAGGCGCTCGCGATAGTCCCGCACTTCGAGGCGGAAGGACTCGGCACGCGCCGGGCCCGCGTTGGCGACCTGCACCGTGAGCTTGACCGTGGGGCGGAACTTGAGGCCGCTGAGCGTATCGGGGGCGAAGACGTTGGCCAGGGCGCCCGTGGACAGCGCCGCCTCCAGCGGGGCCGCGGGCTCGAAGGCCTCGCCCTTCGGTGACAGGGAGACGGCGTCGAACCAGACTTCCCCGTCCTGCTCGGCTGTGCCGACGATCTCCAGCCAGTACGCACCCACATACGAACACAGGACATTGCCGGTCGCGGCATACCGCTGAAGCTGCTCGTCGGGCTTGAGGTCGAGCCGGAGCAGGGGCTCGGCCTGGCCGATCATGTCGGCGGAGTGGAGCACGACCTGCAGGTTCACCGGGCCGCCGGTCGCGCGCGCCGAGCAGGCCAGCGTGAAGGGCAGGTTGTCACCGAAGAAGGGAATACAGGGCGTGGTCAGGCGGAACGATTGCCCCGCCGGGAGCCGGGCGTGCATGGCGCGCTTGCCGTCCGCGGCCCACTGCGCCGCCGGCGCGACCTCACCCGCGCCGGACGGCTCCCATGTCCGCGCCGTGTCCAGTTCGAAGCTTGCGTTGGGGATGACATTGCCGGTGGGCGCCGGGCCGAGCACCGCGGTCGGCTCGACGATCTCCACCAGCGCGTCATCCACCCACACCGTGCCGGTGGTCTGCGGCTCGAACCAGATATACAGCCCGGCCGTGTCGTCGGCGGAGGGCACGAAGCCGGCGAAGTCGAGCAACTGCCACTCGCGGGTGGGCGCGATCTGGCTGGCGAGGTAGTGCCGGTAGGGCTCAGGCCCTTGGCGCAGGCACACGCCGACAGAGGGCACGCTTCCCTCGGCCCGCACCCAGAGCTGCACATGGTAGCGCTTCTTCGCTTCCAGCTTCAGGGGGCAGAGGAACTGACAGGCGCCGTTCGCGCCGCGCACGCCCGCGATCCTCTGGGAGGTCTGGCCGGAATGTGGATTCGTCTCGTCGAGCCCATAGGTGCTCTTCGTGTCGCCCCAGGTGTTGTCACGCCAGCCAGCGGCGAGACCGGCGGCGGGTGGCCCCGCCGCCGGTTCGAAGCCGGGATTGCCGATGGGGTTGTCCGCGAAGAGCGGCGCAGAGATGAGCAGCAGCGCGATAGCGGGCGCGTATCTCACGTTGCCTCACTCCATCCTCGACGGGCTAATGTGGGAGCGGTTGCCGACCGCGACCTTGCCGTGCGGGTCGCGGTCAGCGCCATGGGGTCAGCCCCCCACGGGCCGGCTGGCGCCGTCCGTCCGGGGACAGACCCCAACCCTCGTCTACTCGATATTCAGCGCGATGATGAAGCTGGCGATCTCCTGCTGCTTCGCCGTCTCCTTGCCGCGCAGTTCCTTCGTCTCGGTGCGGAGCCTTTCGAACTCCGTCTCCTGGGCTGTGAGCTTGGCCACATACTGCCGGTACAGCTCGCTGCCCCGGTCCAGCTCCTTCATGTTGTTGCGGATGCGTTCCTGCTCTTGCTCGATCTCCTTGATGCGCGTCTCGCGCTCGGCGCGCTGCGCGGCGAGCGCGGCCAGTTCGTCCTGGAGCTTGATGAGCTTCTGCAGCGCGGCCTTGAGCTTGTCGGTCATGCCCTGCTGCGACACGAACATGCGGGGAGCCCGAGTGTCGTTGAGTAGCGCAATCTCCTGCACGCGCGGCGCTTCCTCGACCACCAGCAGCTTCGCCGTCTGCCCGGGCTCGACGACCACGCGGAAGCGATAGACGGTACGCGTGCGCTCCTCGGCCTGCTTGGGCTCGATGAGGTCCCAGCCGGAGCGGAGCGGATGCTCGATCAGCACGGTGCGCTTCTCGTCGGCGCTGTTCTTGACCGTGTAGGTCATCTCCGTCCGGTTCTTCCAGGTCAGGGTCATGACGCCATGGACGATCTTGCCCGCCAGGAGCCGATCCGGCTGCGGGTCGGACCGCGGCTCCACCTCGACCGCCAGGTCCATGGCGTAGGTGAGCAGGCGCTCGTCGCCGGGCGGCACGTCCTCAATGAGCGCATCGCCGCCGTAGGCGTTGCCGTCAAAGACGGTGATGGGGCCGCCCATCAGGTGGAGCTTCGACGTGTTCTTGAGCCGGATCCCGTTCATCGGCCGGCGCGCATCGGCGGCCGGGTTGTAGACCGACACCTTCTCACCCTCGATCTTCTGGTTGATGATCGGGATCATCGCCGAGCGCTGCCGGGGGATGGTCACAGGCTGGTTGATGGCATACTGGAAGAGGGTGCCGACCTTGCCGCCCTGCGCCATGGCCTCCGGGGCGTTCTGCGCGTAACCAATCGTCACCGCGGCAGTGGTGGGGGCCGGGGACGGCAGGGCCATGCCGCCGGGCATGCCGGGCATGCCAGCGCCGGCCGCGGCGACGGGCTTGGCCGCCCGCGCTCGTGCCCCTCCCATGCCCGCGCCCGTGGCGGTGCTCACGCGATCCGTCATGTCCGCTACCTCGTCCTTGGCCTCCATGGCGCCCTCATAGACGCGCGGGCGCGCCGCCGCCGCGACCTGCACGGGCACGCGCTGGCGGGGCATGTAGAGGGGCTGGTAGAGGTCCTGGGTGAAGCTCACCGGACGCCCGGAGATCAGTGACAGGCCGACGTTGGTCCAGTCGTCGTCGGTGGTGTTCTCCACGAGCGCCCAGCCCTGCAGGAACAGACCGTCCCTGTCGTTGACCAGCCGATAGGTGGTCTTCCACACCGGGGTCTCCAGCAGATAGCCCACACTGACGGTGCGCCGCCCCTGGCCCTTGAAGGACAGCGTGACAGGCCGCCGGTCGGTGTCGCGGGACCGGTCAATGGCCGCCAGGGCCTTCTGCAGGTCGGCATCCAGCTTCGGGTCCAGCAGCTTGATCGCGCTGACCTCGCCCACGGCAAACTGCATGAGGCCCTTGTGGGTCAGCAGGTTGAGGACCTCGACCGTGAAGGTAGCGTCCTCCACACGCTTCTGTCGGGCCTCGCTGCCGACGGCGGTGCCCTCCACAGTCATGCCGCGGACCGTCAGCCGCACCGGTGTGCCCCGCAGGCGGTCCCACAGTTGCCGCAGCGAGGGGTTGTCGGCGATGTTGACGGCGAAGGAGCTGAGGGTCCGTTCCAGTGGCTCCTGGGGAGCGTACGTCACCGGGGCGATGCTGCCGCCGCCCAGGTCCTGCACGACGAGTGACTTGAGGATGTCGTTGATCTGCTCGGTGCGGAACGATAGCTCGACCGAGGTCGAGCCGTCCACCGGGCCGACGCGCTCGAAGTAGCCGACCCCGCTGGTGAACAGCTCGACTCGTGATAGCGGCAGGTCGGTGGCCGTCGCCGCGGCCGCGACCACGGCCAGACCGATCAGGCACACAGCCAGTCGTCGCATAGTGTCTGCGCCTCCTTGGGGGATGAGTAAGCGTCGGATGGTTAGTGTCATTCCAGGGCCGGGTTCTTCTCCGCCGGCCGACGGATTGTCAGTGCGGCGCCGTAGCAGGCTGCCCCTCGGGCGCGCCGCGGCGTCGGCCTCCGCTTCTGCTTCCGCCTCTGCGGCATCAGCCTCGGCTGCGCCAGCCCCCTCTTCGGCCGCCGCGTCCTCCTCATCCAGCTCTAGCCCGAGGACGTCATCGTCGTCCTCACTCTCATCGTCATCGTCACCATCCACTATGGCCGTACACGTCGTCAGCGGACATGGCGTTCACGCTCCTGCGCGGCTAGGTGTTAGTCTCGGTCGCAGCGGGCTTGCGGGTGGTGGCGAAGATGATGTAGCAGCCGGACGGGCTGTCACTTCCTGGCGCGTCGGGCCGGATCTCTCCCGGCCAGAAGAGACCGGTGCGTTGTGTCCAGGGCATGAGGGCAAGCCCGCGCATACACACGAGTTCAAGGCCGGCGTCGGTCAGCAGCTCCCGTAGTTGCGCCGGGGTGTACTCCATCTGGTGCTGCGGGTGGATCCACGCGCGGGGCGACTGCCGGCGGGTGAGGTCGCGGTTCGGTGTGTCCAGGCAGAACCACCCACCGGGCTTGAGTACCCGTAGCACCTCGCGCACCGTCTGCCGGGCCTCCGCCAGCGTCACATGCTCCAGACTCTGCCCCGCCCACACCCCGTCTACGCTCTCGTCCGGGATGGGGGACAGATCAACCATCGAGCGGTACAGGCAGCGCACCTTCGTGTGGCCCCACCCCCGTTCCTCGATCGGCGCATGGTCCGTCGTCGGGGGCAGGTCCACGATGGTGATAGCCGCGGGCGTATGTGGGTAGCCCATGCTCATGAGCACTCCGCCGGGATGCACGGGGCTGGCGCCGCCCAGGTCCACCAGCACCTCGGCCGGCGGCAACTGTGTCACCGCCCGCGAGCGCAGGGCGTGGAGCCGCTCGACGAACAACTGCAGCAACAGGGCCTCGACGACGATGCGCCGCGGTCGCCCCTCCTCCAGCAGGCCCAGCAGACGGTCCTGCATGTCCGGGTCAATCGGCCGCCGCAGGACGCGTTGGTGCGCCGCCTCGACGAAAGCGAGGTCCTCGCGGCGCTTGCGCCCTAGCCGCAAGCTGATCTCGGTCGCCAGACACAGCGACCATGCCTTCCTCACAGCCCGATGCAGCGTCATCGCCTCAACTCCAGAACTTCCGGTCCAGGCTGCGATACTGCACGGCCTCGGCCGCGTGGTGGACCTGGATGTCCGCCTCGCCCTCGAGGTCCGCGATGGTGCGGGAGAGCTTGATGATCCGGTCGAAGGCCCGGGCGGAGAGCCCGAACTGGTCAATGGCCGTGCGCAGCAGTGACTCCACCTCGGCGCTCAGGGGACAGAACTTGCGCAGGGCCTTGGCGTTCATCCCGGCGTTGCTGTGGAAGGGGGCCTCGCGGAAGCGTTCGCGCTGGCGCTCGCGGGCCGCCACGACCCGCTGTTGCACCGCCGCGGAGGTCTCGCCGGTCTGCCGCGACATCACCTCTTCAGGCACCAGGCGCGGGACCTCGATGTGGATGTCTATGCGGTCCTGGAGCGGGCCGCTGATGCGCTTGAGGTAGCGCTGGATCTGCCCGGCGGCACAGGCACACTGGCGCACGGGGTCGGTGCGGTAGCCGCACGGGCAGGGGTTCATCGCGGCGACCAACTGGAAGCTGGCGGGGAAGGAGAGGGTGCTCTGGGCGCGGGCGATGGTCACCTGCCCGTCCTCCAGCGGCTGCCGCAGCACCTCCAGCGCCTGCGCGGAGAACTCGGGCAGCTCATCGAGGAACAGCACGCCGTTGTGGGCGAGGCTGATCTCGCCGGGCCGGGGGATGCTGCCCCCCCCGACGAGGCCGGGGGTGCTGACGGTATGGTGCGGCGCGCGGAAGGGTCGCTGGCGCACGAGTGATGACTTCTCGCCCATCAGGCCGGCCACGCTGTACAGCTTGGTCACTTCCAGGGCTTCGGACAGGTCCATCGGGGGCAGGATGCCGGGCATGCGGCGGGCCAGCATCGTCTTGCCCGAGCCGGGGGGGCCGATCATCAGCACATTGTGTCCGCCCGCCGCCGCGACCTCGAGCGCCCGCTTCACATGCTCCTGGCCCTTTACGTCGCTGAAGTCAATCCCGTACGGGCTCACCGTCAGGTCGAGGTCCTCGTCGGGCACCGTAACCGGCTCGGCCATGAAGCCCTGTTCCATCAGGCACACGCAGTCATAGAGCGTCTCCGCGGCGTAGACCTCGAAGTCCGTGACGACGGCGGCTTCCAGGCCGTTGGCCGAGGGGACGACGGCGTTCTTCTTGCCCCATGTCCTGGCGCCGAGCGCCACCGGCAGGGCGCCGGAGATCGACCGCACTGCGCCGTCCAGCGACAACTCGCCCACGACGACCGACTGGTCGAGGTCGTCAATGGCGATCTGGCCGCTGGCCAGCAGAATGCCCAGCGCGATGGGGAGGTCGAACGCCGGCCCCTCCTTGCGGACATCGGCCGGCGCGAGGTTGATGGTGATCCGTTCGAGAGGGAACTCAAAGCCGGAGTTGCGGATGGCGGCGGCAGTACGGTCGCGGCTCTCGCGGATGGCGGCGTCGGGGAGGCCGACGATGTTGAAGGCCCCCGTCCCCCGGGTGATGTCTACCTCGACCTGTACCTCGTACGCGTCAACGCCGAGAATGGCCGCGGAATGAACACGGGCAAGCATGAGGCGAAGTCCCCCGTCCTGAGATGAGGGACTGTTCGCCCGTCGCGGCCAGCGTTCCTCCTCCGGCCCGACAGCAAGCCGCGAGGCGACCCATGCACGGGGCGCCTCGCGGTGGAGACCTCGACTATCGGTACGCTAGTTGCGGTCCCAGAGGCTGTTCTGGAGCATGTAGTTCTGGCCCTTCATCCACTTGGCGTGACCGTCGCAGAAGCCGATGTTGGCGCCCTCGTTGTGGCGGCAGCCGGCGTAGTTGTGGTCGAAGTACTGGTTGCCGGGGATCCAGGTGGACCCGTAGATCGTGGGGGCATAGGACAGGTAGTTGTCGCAGTCCACGACGGCCACGGTCTCTGACGGCGAGGCGATCTGCCCCAGCGGCGCCACATATGTGATGGAAGCGCCCGAGGGGTTCGCGCCCAGGTAGTAGTAGTTGTAGCCGTAGCCGGTCCACAGCGTCTGGGCGCTGGGACAGCGGAACACCTGCGCGTTCTTGACGTAGGGATAGAGCAGGTCGGGCCACAGGATCAGCGAGCAGCCGTAGGCGCCCCAGTGGTAGGGGTACACCACGCCTTTGATGCTCGCATCGTCGGGCGGGAAGCCGCAGCAGCTCGGGAACATCGTCTCGTCATAGTCCTGGGCATACGACATTCCGGCGAGGATGATCTGCTTCACGTTGGACAGACAACTGCTCTGTCGTGCCTTCTCGCGGGCCTTGGCGAACACGGGAAACAGTATCGCGGCGAGGATCGCGATGATGGCGATCACGACCAACAACTCGATGAGTGTAAAGCCCTTGCGCATATTCTCTCCTCATGGCATTGTGTGACGTACGGAGCACAGGCTCCATCGCGTTCGGCATAGCCAACACTATACATGATTTCGCCCTACCTCCCCCCTCCTCCTGCCACCGGTGCCGTCGCGCCACCGCGACGATCGCCACGCTACACCATGTCACCGTGCGTTGACGGCCTGTTGACCGCGTATGCTTGAGACCATCCCCCGCACTCCCGAAGACCATACCGGGAACACCGCCGCACAAGGGTGCCCGACGGGGAGCAGAGCGATGTGGATGACCAGAGCGCAGCGTGACCAGGCGCTGTTCGTCGCCGCCGAGCAAGGGAACACCCGGCTGGCGCGCCGCCTGTTGCAGCGGGGGGGATGGCTGCGGGGTGCGCGTCTCCGGGCGCGACTGCGTGCCCGCAACCAGGACGGCTGGACGGCCCTGCACCAGGCCGCGGCGTACGGGCATGACGACGTGGTCCGGCTGCTGCTGGACAGCGGCGCGGAGGTGGACGCCCCGAACTACCGAGGCGTGCGTCCGCTGGAGTATGCGGCCTGCTACGGCCACGCGGAGACAGCGCGCCTGCTGGCGCGGCGTGGCGCGCGGCACACCGTCCATACGGCGGCAGCGGTGGGCGAGTTGGGGGAGTTGGGGGAGTTGCGCCGGCTGCTGGACGAGGGGCGCTCCGCCGACGCGCTGGACTACCTGGGCTACCGCCCGCTCCACTGGGCGGCCCGGCACGGGCAACTCGAGGCGGCGCGCGTGTTGCTGCAGCACGGCGCCGACCCCTACCTGAGGGACGTCAACGGGGAGACGCCCTACGAGCGAGCGATGCAGTGGGATGAGGCGCAGGTAGCCGAACTCATGCGGGAACACGCGGGTGGGGAGCCGGACAGCGAGAGCCAGCGCCTCTTCCGCCACGCCTCGTGACCCCGGCCGGGGGCACAGCACACAGGGCAGGCTACGTGCCTGCCCTGTGTCGTTCGCATGGGTGGGGTCAGACGACCGGTGCCCCGCTACTGCTGCTTGAGTCCTTCCTGGAACTTCGCCCAGTCGGCCAGGAAGCTGGCCAGGCCCTTATCCCGCAGCGGGTGGTTGAACAGCTTGTCCATCACGTCGAAGGGCACGGTGGCGATGTCGGCGCCCAGCATGGCGGACTCAACGACATGCGCCGGGGTGCGGACGCTCGCCACGATGATCTCGGTGTCGAACAGGTAGTTCTGCATGATCGGCACGAGTTGGCGTACCAGCTCCATGCCGTCATGGCTGATGTCGTCGAGCCGCCCGACGAAGGGGGAGATGTAGGCCGCGCCGGCCTTGGCGGCGATCAGGCCTGCCCCGGCCGTGAAGATCAGCGTGCAGTTCACGCGGATGCCCTCCTGGGCGACCACGTGCAGGGCCTTCATTCCCTCCTTGATGAACGGGATCTTCACGACGACATTGTCGGCCCACTTCACCAGGTCGCGGGCTTCCCGGATGATCCCATCGGCCTCGACCGATACGACCTCGGCGCTGACCGGGCGCGGGTGGACGATCTCGCAGATCTCCTTGATGCGCGTCTCGAAATCTACGCCCTCCCTGCTGACCAGGGTGGGGTTGGTGGTCACGCCATCGAGGATGCCCCACGAGTCCACCTCGCGGATCTGGTCTACGTTGGCGGTGTCTACGAAGAATTTCATGCCTTCTCACCTATCCTCAACGGTCGCGGTCGGTGACCGCTCCCACATTTCCGCATGGCGGGGTCGCGGTCGGCGACCGCTCCCACGTGTTCCGTGCTGCAGCGTCGCGGTCGGTGATCGCTCCCACATCCCCGCGACCAGTACCCTCTCTCTACAGCGCCGGCAGCGGGTCGCTCCACCGGCGCCGGTAGGCTTTGACCTCACCGGCGTCCACACACACGAAACTGCCCTGGGTGGTGCTCCACGTGCCGCAGTTGGCGTAGACGCACGGCGTCCCGTCCTGCTCCCAGTGGAACTCGTCGGCGTGGTGGATGTGGCCCATGATGAGCGCCGAGACGTTCTCAGCCTCCGCGCGGAGCGTCCGCATGCGGCACTGGGCGGCCCGGCGCCAGGGGAGGGTCGAGTAGTACCGCTCCCCGACCGGCCAGAACAGCTCGGCCAGGCTCTCGGGTATGTCGCGGCCTTCCTTGAGCTGCTCGACACTGACCCCCTCGCGAGCCAGCTCCGACAGGATGGCCTCGTGCTGGCTCGGCAGTTCACCGGCGTCGGAGACATCGGCGAAGGTGTCGTCCAGATGCTGGCTCATGACGCGCAGCCCCAGCAGCTTCTCCGCGGTCGTGAACCCCACCTCGATGGGGCGCCACTGCATGGCGTCGTAGATCGTGTCATAGATGAACGTCATGGCCGGCAGGGGGGGCGTATGCACCTGACAGCCCTTCGTGAAGGGGGCCATGGCCCTGTCCGGCGGCACGGCCTCCACCCGCGAGGTCTTGTACTGCAGGTACGCCCACAGCCACGCGTCCATCAGGTGCCCGTGCTCCAGCCGCACCTGCAGGCCCCCGCAGTCCACCGTGACGCCCGGGTAGACCAGGTCCAGGGGCGGGCGTGGCATGGCGACATCGAGCCCCACCAGGCCTGCGTCGTGGTTGCCCACCACCCAGTGCAGGCGGATCCCCGACTGGATAATGGCCCACAGGTGCAGCAGCACGTCGCGGTAGCGCGGCAGAATGGGTGAGTGATCAGTCTGCGGCACGTCGAACAGATCGCCCACGATGGCAAAGTGCTCGGCGCCGCTGCCTTCGCGCACCCAGGTCAGGAAGTCGAGGAAGGCCCGGCTCTTGTCGGGGTAGGAATCCGGATCCCCCTCACGCCACGTATCCAGATGGACATCCGAGATGGCGATGAGTCTTCCTGCTTGCACCGCGGGATCACCCGGATCGTAGAATGGAAGCCGTCAGTCTACGGCCACAACGCGCTCCACCTCGGGGATCTGCTCCTTCAGCGTCCGCTCAATGACCATCGCGAGCGTCATCTGTGACATGGGGCAGCCGCGGCAGTGGCCCTGCAAGCGCAGGAGCACGGCGCCGTTCTTCACGTTCACCAACTCCACATCGCCGCCGTCAGCCTGCAGCGAGGGCCGGACGGTGTCCAGCACCTCCTGCACTCGATCCCTGATGTCCTGCTTGTCCTCTGCCATCGAGTTCCTTCCTTCCACACTGGCGGGGCGCCGCCGGCGCCTCGCCCCCCTGGCGCCAGTCTCGGTCTCACGTCCGCCAGTAGTCCGGCTCCTGTTTGGCCAGGAAGGCCAGAGTGCCCTCGAAGTCGAGCACCCCGGCCGTCGTGCCGATGCCGGTGGTGCACAGCCCGCCGACCGCATTGCCGAACTTGGCGGTGCGCTCCAGGTCCCAGTCCTCCAGCATGCCTCGCAGGAAGCCTGCCACGAACGCATCGCCCGCCCCGGTGCCGTCCAGCACGTCCACTTGGTAGGCCGGGACGTGCAGCTCCCGGTCGGCGGTGCGGACATAGCTGCCATGCTCGCCCATCTTGATCCCGACGGTCTTCAGGCCGTAGGAGAGCAGCCTCTCGGCCACGACTTCGGGCTGCTGGGCGCCGGTCAACTTCTGCGCCTCGGCCAGCGAGGGCAGGAAGACGTCGGTGTGTCGCAGACACGGCTCCAGCTTGCTGATCCAGCCGCTCTTGTCGTTGTAGACGGTGTCGAGCGCCGTCGTCACGCCGGCCTCTCTGGCCCGGCGCAGGCACTCGGCCATGGGCTCGCCATCGAAGTCGCCCATTACGAGGGCCCCGGCGCAGTGGAAGATGCGGCAGTTGGTGATGACGCCGAAGTCCAACTCATCCGTGCGCAGGCGGCCATTGGCCCCGGGGTAGTGCAGGAATGTCCGCTCGCCCGAGGAGTCGATCATCACCATGGTGGCCGAGGTGCCGGGGGCACTGTCCACGACGATCCCGCTGGTGTCGGCGCCCGCGCTCCGGAGCGTGTCGGTGCAGAAGCGGCCGAAGCCGTCGTTGCCGACCTTGCCCATGATGGCCGTGTCCACACCCAGCTTGATGAGGCACTGGCCGGTGTTGGCGGCACAGCCGCCCAGGCCCATGCCCATCTCATCCACGGTGGATAGCCGCCCCCGCTCCGGCCACTCATCCACAGGTTTGCCGTACACGTCCGCGACGAGAATGCCAAGACAGACTACCTGAGGCACAACAACTCACTCCCGGATGCGCGCCGAGGCTGGTATGCAGACCGCTGGTAACAATACACCATTTCCCGCGGCCTTGCCAAGGGCTATTGCCGGGGGCGCCGGGGCCCGCCGAGCTCCTCTCCCGGAACACGAGGAGGTGATGGCGGCGACGACGTCGAATAGTATATTACTACGCCTCACAACGATGCCTGGAGAGGAAGTGGTCCTATGTCGAGACGTGGCTTCACGCTTATCGAGTTGCTGGTTGTCATTGCCATTATCGCGATTCTGGCAGCGATTCTCTTCCCGGTGTTCGCCAAGGCCCGTGAGAAGGCCAGGCAAAGCTCCTGCCTGTCCAACCTCAAGCAGATCGGGCTGGCCGTCATCCAGTACGTGCAGGACTACGACGAGAAGTTCCCGCATGCGGCCCAGTACACGCCCTGGCATGCCTACATCGCCGAGGGCGGCAGCGGCCGCATCCCGAGCTACCCGATCTTCCTGCACCGCATCGTCCAGCCCTACATCAAGAACGACCAGGTCTGGACGTGCCCGAGCGGGACCTACTGGCACGGCACCCCCTACTCAACCTACAACGATGAGAGTTCCTACATGTGGAACGCGGGGGACGGCAACAACCGCCTCGCCGGCGTGTCCCTGGGCACGATCCCGGAGCCCTCGCGCACGCCGGTCGCCTGGGACCGCTGGGGCTACAGCACCTCTGCCATCCACAATGAGGGCGTGAACCTGGTCGCGGTGGACGGACACGGGAAGTGGTACCGCACTTCGACGTGTTCGGTGGGGCCGTGGCAGTGGAACTACGCCTCTGGCGAGACCGGCTCGACCGGCTTCATGAACGTCAAGCCCGTCAGCATGATGTAGTCGGCCAGGACGCCACCAGGTGCCAGAGAAGCGACAGGGGACGGCCGGCGGCCGTCCCCTGTTTGTTGTCGGCTATGGGGGTGCCACGGTCAGCCCCGCTGACCGTGCCCGACATGGCCCTACTTCTGGCTCGCCGTCCCGCACAGCTTCTCGGCGTGCAGCATCAGGGGTGCCGAGCTCGGCGACATCTTGGCCGCGTACGTCTTGAGCGCCAGGGCGTAGATCCTCGGCTCCCACCGGCACAGGTCCAGCCAGTCGCCGAGGACGAAGCCGAACTTGTCTCCCCGCGTGGCGCAGTTGGGCCCCAGCTTCGGGTCCTCCTCAGACTGATTCCACATCAGGTCCAGCATGGTGCGGGCGAAGCGCTTCATGTCGGCGTCGGTGAACACGAGACCGCGCGTGGCGGCCTCAATGGCGAAGCCGACGTCAATCGTTCCGTGGCTGGTGTCCTCGAAGCCGGAGTGGTCCGGCTGGCCGTTCTCCACCCAGTCCCAGTAGCGCCAAGTGAAGGCTGCGTCCTGCTCGATCAGCGACGCGCGGAAGAACCGCGCCATCTGCTCGGCCCGCTGCCCCATGAGCGGGTCGGCGCCGGGCACGTCCTTGAGCACCAGGAAGGCCCGCGCCAGCGCCAGGTACTGGTTGTGGGGCATGATCCGGTTCGGGAAGCGGTCGGTGATGAGGTCCCGGAACCGCCACGCCCCTGCCGTTCCCCTTCCCTTCAGGGAGGGGGTAGGGGGTAGGACGCCGTTGCCGGGGAGTTCCCACTCCAACCAGTCCGCCTCATGCTTGCGCAGCATGTGCTGGTTGATGAAGGCCAGGAACCTGTCCGCGCTGGCGCCGAAGCGCTCCTGCAGCTTCGCATCCTGCTTCACAGCCTCGATGAAGATCGCGACCGGGTAGGCGATCATGCCCTCGTGGACGGTGAACTCTGTGGGCTCCGGCTGCATCGTGCGCACCATGAAGCGGTCGCCCACGGCGGCCTCGCCGCTGATCTTCACCTTACACCCGGGAATGGCCGTGATGACCGCTCCGGGCTTGTAGGGCTGCTTGTCGGCCAGGGCCTTGCGGGTCGTCTGGTCCTGGATGCTGAAGACGGCCGGCCCGTCGAAGCTGAGAACGTAGACGTGGCCGGTGACCTCTGTGTTCAGCTTGCCCGTCTCCTTGAAGAACCCGGGCTCGATGGTCGCCGCGCCGCGGTTGTGCAGCGGCAGACACCAGTAGACCGCGCCCGAGTACGTGGCCGTCTGCCAGCCTTGGAAGCCGTCGCCGTCCGGGTCGGTCGCGTTGGCCATGATCCGGGTGAAGTGGTCCTCGATCTTGCCCAGCCAGTAGGGGTCACGGGTGACGAGCCACATGCGCGAGTAGTTGCGCAGGTACGACGCCTCGCCCCAGCCCAGCGAGCCCGAGTCAGCGCTCTCCGACAGCCCCTTGCCGTCCTTGTAGGCCAGATCGGCCGCCTTGTACTCGGCCACGAGCCTGGTCTGATCCAGCGGCTCAGCCCAGACCAGCGCTCCGACCAGTAGCGCCAGGCACACCGTCACGGTCCAGCCGGTCATGGCCCTGCACCTCACACAGTTTGCCGCCCGCTTCCCCGCCCAGGCAGGATTGCCCTGCTCCCCCGTTGAAACACCCCGGCAGCCGGCTTCCCGGATCCCGAATCCCGAATCCCGCCACTCCGACAGGAGCCCTCCATGACCTTCACTCCCCAGCCCCTGGCCTACAAGCCCAACTTCGACGAGGCCGTCAGCCGGATGATGGCGTTCTGGCAGGGCGAGATCATTGACCGCCCCGCCTGCGGGATCACCGCGCCGCTGCCGGGGGCCCAGCCCCTGCCCGGCGGCTGCTACATGGAGGGCGCGCGCGAGGACCTCGACCCCATCGTGGCGCGCGTCGTCCACAACACCGCGTGCACGTGGTATGGGGGGGAGGCCATGCCGGCCTACACCCCCAGCTTCGGCCCGGACATGTTCGCCGCCTGGATGGGCGCCGACTTGCGCTGGTCCGACAGCGGCGAGGGCACAAGCTGGGTGGTGGAGTTCGTCGAGGACTGGGAAGCCGCGTTCCCTCTGCACATCGAGACCGAGGGCAAGTGGTGGCGGCGCATGGTGGAGTTCGTCACGAAGCTGGGCGAGGCCGCCGCCGGCAAGATGCTGGTGGCGCACCTGGACCTGCACAGCAACGCCGACGCGCTCTCGGCCATTCGCACCCCGGCGCGGCTCTGCATGGACTTCTACGACCACCCGTACCTGATCGAGAAGGCCATGTGGCAGGTGCGTGGCCTGTTCCCGTTCGTGTATGAGAGCCTCTACCAGGCCGGGCAGATGCACCGCTCGGGCACGCAGGGGTGGGTGCCGCTGTACCATCCCGGCCGCACCAACACCATCCAGTGCGACTTCCTGGCCCTCATCGGCCCCGAGCAAAGCCGCAAGTACGTCATCCCGGCGCTGGAGGACGAGTCCTCGTACCTGGACGCCTGCAGCTACCACTACGACGGCCCCGAGTGCCTTGTGCATCTCGACGACATCCTGGCCATCCCAGGCATCCAGGTGATCCAGTGGGTCTGCGGCGCGCGCAACAAGCCCAACATCGAGTGGCTGGACCTGTTCAAGCGCATCCAGGCGGCGGGCAAGGGCCTGTGGCTGAGCACGAATCCTGAGGAACTCAAGGTCTACATGAAGGAGCTTCGCCCCGAGGGCATGTACTACCAGATCGGCGTGGGAAGCCCCGAGGAGGGCGAGCGGGTGTTGGAGTGGATGGTGGCGAATACGTAGGGGGGCGGGAGACGGGATCTGGGAATCGGGACGGCGGGGGTCGCGTGGGCGCGCGTGTCCCCACGCGCGCAGGCCCGCGATTCCCCACTCACAGGAGCACACATGATCCACCTGCGCCGCTTCGCCACAGGCCTCGTTCTGCTCCTCGCCTGGGGCCTCGCCCAGGCCGCGCCCGCCATCCACGGGCGCATGGAGACCCTCGGCGATCCCCCGAATTCCATCACCGTGCTGTATCTGTGGGGCACCCCGTACGAGCGCGGCCTCGCCCATGGCCAGCTCTGCGCCACGCAGGTCAAGCAGCTCATCGAGCGCCTGGCGCTCGGGGCCTGCCTCGCGCTGCACTGCACCCCCGAGAAGCTCGATGAGGCCTGGCAGCAGATGGCGCCCTTCGTGCCCAGGCGCTACCAGGACGAGATGCGCGGGCTGGCCGATGGGGCCGGTGTGAGTCTGCGCTACGTCCGCTGGGCCCACGCCATCCCTGACCTCTCCGAGTTCCACTGCACGTTCTTCGCTGCCTGGGGCAAGGCCACGCACGATGGGCACCTGCAGCAGATCCGGGCCCTGGACTACGCGACCGAGGCCGGCCTGCAGCAGTTCCCGGCGCTGATCGTCGAGCGCACCGATAGCGGGCAGGTCTTCGTCAACATCGGCTGGCTGGGCTTCTTGGGGTGTGTGTCGGGGATGAACGCCAGCCATATCGCCGTCAGCGAGATCGGCGAGAACTTCGGCGCCGACCACGAGACGCTGGCGGGGGAGCCCATGCCGTTCGTACTGCGCGATGTGTTGGAGAACGCCCGCACGCTCGACGAGGGCGTGCGCATCATCCGCCGCGCACACCGGACCAGTTCGTACCTGTACTGCGTGGGTGACGGCAAGATCCCCTCGGCCCGCGCCCTGCGCACCGCGAGGGACTTCTGTGAGGTCTACAGCCCTGCCGACTACCCCGGCGAGCGCCTGGACGAGGTCGTGTACTGGTCCATGGGCTGGGAGCGCAACGGCAAGTGGAACCGGCGCGTGCACGATGCCCTGCAGGGCCAGTGGGGCCAGATGGACCATCGCACCGGCACCCGTGACATCATGCGCGAACTGGGCACGGGCAATCTGCACGCCATCGCGTACGATGTGACGGCGCTGAAGCTCTGGGTCGCCAACGCCTCGCCGGGGCCGCAGATCGTCCCCGCGTACGACCGCCGCTTCGTGCCCTTCGATCTGCGCCGTGCCGCCGCGCAGTTGCCGTAGCCGTTGGACCGCGGGCTTTCCAGCCCGCAAGCCGTTGCCGTCCGGAGCGCGGGCCTCCAGGCCCGCAAGCCGTATGGAGAACCGCGCTCCAACATCGCCCAGGAGCCCCACCGACCATGGACCCCAAGTGGCACATCGCGTTCTGCAATGTCACCTACACCGAGTACGCAGGCGTGACGTACAAGGACTACTACGGCTCACCGGCCGTGATGCTCGAAGCCCAGCTCAAGGCGAAGGAGGTCGCGGAGCAGCGCTGGGGCGTCGGGCGCTTCATGGGTGTGGGCGTGGACAGCGTCGGCGGCGCGTTCTCGTCGCTCTTCGGCATGCCCATCATCGAGCCCGAGGCTGCCGACGAGATACCATATCTCGACACGACTCGCCCCCCGATCACTGACGTGGCCGACGCCGACAAGCTCGCGTTCGGTGACCCGCGCACGACGGGGGCCATGGCGCGGCGCTACGAGTTCTGGCAGTACTACCAGTCACGGGGATACAAGGTGGGCTTCGGCGGGGCCGGGGGCTCGGTCATCAGCTCCGCCATGGAGATCACCGGCAACGCCGTGCTGGCGGGGATGTTGGAGGACCCGCAGAACGCCTGGCGGGTGCTGGACAGGGTCATCGAGGCCGAGGAGGCGGTCGCGCGCTTCGGCGCGGAGCTGGCCGGAGCCGAATACCGGGCCTTCAGCTACACCGGCGACGACTTCTCCGGGCTGCTCTCGCCCGCCATGTACCGGCAGTTCGCGGTGCCTTGCTACCAGCGCCTGTACAAGGACAACCAGGCGCGGTTCATGCACAGCGAGTTGCTGCGGGCCGAGCATCTGCGCATCGCGCGTGACGAACTCGCCATCACCGACTTCCACGGCGCGGGCTGCGTGCTGCTGACACTGCAGGAGATGCAGGAGATCATGGGGGAGAAGTTCTGGACGCAGCTTACGCCGCAGGAGATGCTGGAGATGACGCCCGCGCAGATTGACGAGCGCATCCGGGAGTTCGCGCACTGTGGCTGCTGGCGGGTGCAGCTCTACCCTGGCCGCGGCACCCCGGAGGCCAACATGGAGGCCGCCATCGCCGCCTGCCAGCGGGAATGCTCCGGCGGACCGGTGTAGGGCAGACCCGCAGGCGGCCCGCCATCACCCCCCGACGATCTCGAAGCTGCGCTCCAGCCAGCCCTCGCCATCCCTGGCCCGGATCACCAGCGTGTGCTTGCCGGTGGGTAGGATGCCGTCCGAGGTGTACTCCTCGGTCCCCAGCAGGTAAGGCGGGCCGTCGCACCTGTGCACGAGCTTGCCGTCGAGGAGGAACTCCATCGGCCCCGGCTCCACGCCCTCGGTCCACACCCGCAGCCGCTCCCAACCGTGGTAGCCCGGCTCCTGGTTGTACGGCCCCAGATAGATGCCCTTGGCGTAGCGTGAGTTGAGCTTGCGCTCGCGCTCCCAGAACTTGCGCACCGCGACCGCACTGCCTAGCAGAGCGATGGTGCGCCGGTCCTCAGGTCGGCCCAGGATGCGGCCATCGGCCTGGTAGACGTAGATGCCGTCCACCCCGGCCTCGTAGAGCTGCTGCACGCGCCACAGGAAGGGCCCGGGGAAGGCCAGCCCCCAGCTCAGTCCATCCACGACCGGCAGCAGCTTGACCGATGTCCCCCGGGTGACTTGCAGGTAGGGCTTGATGTCGAAGTGCATGTGCCGCCCCTGGATGTTGCTGGGGCACAGGAAGTCCACCAGCTTCTCTTTGACCCAGGTGCGGTAGTCGAAGTTGTCGCAGAGGCGGACGCCATGGGCGGGGAAGCGGACGAGCACGGGGACCGGCTGCTTGCGCTGGGCGGCGAACTCGTCGGCCAGCTTCCGCAGCTTGCGCATGAACTGGTTGCACGTCTCGGGCTTGTCTATGCCCTCGGGGTAGCGGCAGTAGTCAATCGAGAGGCCCGGGGCGCCGATCTGCAACACCTCGCGGTACATGGCCAGGACGTGCTCCTGGACCTCGGGGACCTCATACCGCAGGGCGTGGCCGCGCCGCCACTCCGGGTGCTCACGGCTGACCCGCCCCTCCAGCGGCGAGTTCGGATAGCAGTTGGTCGCCCCGAAGTTGGCATGGGGCGTCATGCCCAGCTCCCGCGCATAGCGCATCTCGGTCGCGCAGGTGTTGGTGTACTGCTGCATGAGCCCGACATTGTCCGTGGTCGGGCGCGAGATGTTGCCGATCGGGTCGCCGTACGTCCCCCCGGTGAGCTGGTCCGTGAGCCGCGTCTCGTAGTTGGCCTTGGCTCCGAAGCGGCCCATCTGGCAGTCCACGATCTGGATGCCGGCCTCGGCGAACGCCGCGAGCGGCTCGCGGTGCTGGACGGTGCTGGTGATGCGCTCGTGGAACGCCCACGAGTACGGCTCGAAGTAGCCGGCCACGGTCTTGTCGCGGCGCTTGGGGAAGGGGGCGTCGAGGGCCTGGGCCTGCGCGGCCGACAGGGGCACGAGCTTGACATAGTCCACCTGCGCGGTGCCATAGCCGTTGTAGCTCTGCGTCTGGCGGACGATGAGGTGCTGGCCGTCCATGTGCGCCCACCGCCACAGCATCTCCTGCCCGGGGTGCCGCGACCCGAGCACGTCGCACCGTTCGTCGCCGCTAAGTCGCATCTGCACGCCATAGCGGGCGCGGCTGACGATGTAGATGGCGTAGCTGCCGCGTAGGTCCAGGGGGTAGGTCAGGTCCGGCAGCGGCGTCTGCCCGGTCGGCCGCGCGTACAGCTCATCGCCCCGGGTCATGCCCTCCTTGTCCGGCAGGCCCGTGCGGTAGGTCCACTTGCCCTCCGCCAGCGTCGCGCCCTGGGCGATCTGGTCCTGCTGGAGCACCTGCGACCAGTCCTCAACGTACACGACATCGGAGTTGTCGGCCTGCAGCGGGGCCTCGTACGTGGCGAGGGACTGCCCCTCGACCGTCTCCACCCGCACCCGGAAGCGCACACTGACCCGTCCCTCGGTCTGCGCCTCGGGGTAGGGGTTGAAGACGAGGGTGCGCCATAGTCCGGCGGCGCGCAGCTCGCGCACCACGCCCTGCATCCACTGGCCCCACTCGCCCCTGGGCTCCTCGGGGAGCAGGCGGGTCGCGGTTGGCGACATCAGCGGGACGACGCGGGCCGGGCGCCACTGGTCCTGCCCGGCCGGCGTCCAGGTGCACCGGGCCACGATCACCTCCGGCACACCGACGGGCACGCGGTAGCTGATCTCGAACTGGCGGGAGACCGGGTCGAGGACGGTCTTCATGTCGTCACTCCGGGCGAGCGAGAGTGTCAGGCAGCAGAGCGTCAGCACGGTGGCACGGAGCATACTGAGACCTCCGACAGAAGCGCGCCCCTTGTGGCACCCCTTCGTGTCTTCAGAGCCACAACGTGGTCGCACGACCTTCCCCTCTCCGGAGCGCAGCGCAGCGGAGCGAGGGAGAGGGGTAGGGGTGAGGACGCCGTACGCCGTACCCTCTCCCCCTCAGTCCCCCGGCAGCCACCGGCTCAGCCGCTGGAACGCCGTCTTCAGCGCCTGGGCGCGGGCCGGCTCGTCTTCGCCAGGGGCACGTTCGAGTGTATACGGGCCGCGATAGCCGCAACGCCACAGCGTCGGCAGAATCAGGTCGTAGTTGGTCTGGCCCTCGCCGATGAGCGGGAAGTCCGCATTGCCCTTCGCGCCGCGGTGGTCCTTCAGGTGCGTGTGACCGATGAGGGGGGACATCTGCTCCAGCCGGTCGGCGGGGTCCTTGCCCTCGTAGAAGTGGAAGTTGGCCGGGTCGTACGCCAGCTTCACGTGGGGGTGGCCGATCGCGGACATGGCGTGCAAGCAACTGTCGGTGTCGCCGGTGAAGCCCCCGTGGGTCTCCAGGCACACCGTCATCCCAAGCTGCCCGGCGCGGTCGCCCAGCTTCCGCACGCGCTCCACAAACAGCTTCCCGTCGGCCGCGATCTGCTCGGGCGTCTTGTCCGCGTACCCGAAGCTGCCCATGTCCATCACGCCGACGCCGAGGCTCGCGGCGTTCTCGAGGCGCTGCAGCGCGTCCTCCAGCCCGCCCTCGGCCAGCAGGTTCGCCCCGCCGGCGAAGACGGCGATCAGCGCCAGCCCGTGGTCGGCCAGTTGCCGGTTGAACGCTTGCCGGTCCGCCTCGGTCAGCGTCAGCAGGTCCAGGTCCAGATAGCCCTTGAAGAAGCCGACGCCGACGAACCTGAAGCCGGCGTCGGCAGTGTGGCGCAGAAACGCCGGGTAGTCCTGGTCGCAGAAGTTGTACGCGGCAATGGTCGGTTGCATGGAGTACTCCAGGGTCAAGGGTGTAGGGTTGAGGGTCAAGGGTAGCGGCAACGACGGCGGCACCGGGTGTTTCCACGGCGGGGCGAGGCATTCCTGTTGCGGCGAGGAGGATTCCACCTGCAAGGAAGGAAACGTATAGCATGGCAACGGATCAGCCAGGCGACGGTGAGGCGGGGGAGAGGCTGGAATGGACCGTGTGGCCGGCGGCGCAGCGGCCGGGGTTGTCGGTGGCGGTGGTGGTGTTCTGCCTGGGCCTTGCGGCGGTGTCCATTCTGGTCTTCAACAGCACGTGGTTTGGCTTCATCACGCTGGTTGTGCTGCACATGGCTCTGGCGCCCCATTTCTATGCCACAGCCTATCGGCTCGATGGCGAAGGGGTCTGGTCACGCGGCGGCGGCGGAACCGCGCAGCGCGCGTGGGAGGCCTTCCGGGTCGCGCTCGACCTGGGAGACCGGGTCATCCTGAGCCCCCTGACCGATGCGGCGCGCTGGTCAGCCCGGCGGCGCAGCGTCACGCTCAGGCTCGCGGGGAACCATGACGAGGTGCTGGCCTTCGTGGCGCGGCATGTGCCGGTGAAGTAGGGGATGGCCCTTGGTTGAGGATGGTCTGCCCCAGTCCGACGACATCTACGACCGCGAGCGTCAACGTGAGGTGCTGACGAAGGTGGCCCGCGAGTTGGCCAGGCGGCGGCTGACCGCTCCCGCCATCTTCACCCTCGAAAGCATGATGCCGCTGTCGTACATCGCCTCGCAGGCGCTGGTGATGCTCAAGCCGCTGGTGCAGGTGCTCATCGGCGGGCAGGACTATGCGGTCTTCGCCGCCGCGCTAGAAGAGCGTGAGAACGTCGAGTGGCTCCTGCAACAGCTTGAGGCGGCGGAGGAAGGCGAAGAGACGGGGTCTGTCCCCGAAGGGACGGAAGGTCCCGCAGGGGGCTGACCCCATCGAGATGGCGAACGGCCTGCGGGCTGGAAGCCCGCGGTCCCAGTAACGGCAACGACGGGCCAGCAGGATGCTGGCGCTCCTACGGCAACGACATGAACGAACCGGAGATCATACTCGCCACGGACTGTGGCTCCACGACGACCAAGGCCATTCTCATCGAGAAGCGTGGCGATGAGTACCGCCTGGCGGTGCGTGGCGAGGCGCCCACGACCGTGGAAGCGCCCTTTGAGGACGTCACCGTGGGCGTGCTCAATGCGGTAGCGGAAGTCGAGGAACTGTCCGGGCGGAAGCTGGTCGAGGGGCGAGGCATACGCCGCCGGGCCAGAACCGGCCAGCAGGATGCTGGCGGTCCTACGGCCCACGGCGACGGCACCGACCTGTACCTGTCCACCAGCTCTGCCGGCGGGGGGCTGCAGATTGTCGTCGTCGGGCTCGTGCGGCGGATGACGGCCGAGAGCGCCGAGCGGGCGGCCCTGGGCGCCGGGGCTATTGTCATGGATGTCCTGGCGCTCGACGACGGACGGCTGCCCCATGAGCGCATCGAGCGCCTGCGGCAGTTGCGGCCCGACATGGTGCTCATCTCCGGCGGCGTGGACGGCGGAGAGCAGCGGCGGGTCGTGGAGATGGCCGAGATCGTCGCCGCCGCCAACCCCGAGGCCCGGCTGGGCGCCAAGTACAAGCTCCCGGTCATCTACGCCGGCAACATGGACAATCGCGAGGCCATCGAGAAGATACTCGGCCCCGTCACGGCGCTGTCGCAGGTGGACAACCTGCGCCCCACGCCTGAACGCGAGAACCTGCCGCCCACGCGCGGGGAGATACAGGACCTCTTCCTGCACCACGTCATGGCCCAGGCCCCCGGCTACGCCAACCTGGTGCCGTGGACCGATGCCGACATCATGCCCACCCCGGCGGCCGTCGGCAACATCATGCAGACCATCGCCGAGGCCGAGGGCATCAACATCGTCGGCGTGGACATCGGCGGGGCCACCACTGACGTGTTCTCCGTCTTCGGCGGGCGCTTCAACCGCACTGTCAGCGCCAATCTGGGAATGAGTTACTCCATCTCGAACGTCCTTGCTGAAGCCGGGGCTGCCAACATCATGCGGTGGCTCACGGCCGAGCATGACCCGGAGGCGCTGGGGCAGTCCATCCGCAACAAGATGATCCGCCCCACGACGATCCCCCAGCAGATGGAGGGGCTCAAGGTAGAGCAGGCCGTGGCGCGCGAGGCGCTGCGGCTGGCCTTCGACCAACACCGCCTGCTGGCGACCGGCCTCAAGGGCGTGCAGCGCGAGCGTGACATCTCGGAGGCCTTCTCGACCGAAGTCACCGGCGAGACTTTCATCAACATGATGGACCTGGACTTGCTGGTGGGCTCGGGCGGGGTGTTGTCCCACACGCCGCGCCGGGCGCAGGCTGCCATGATGATGGTGGACGCCTTCTTGCCCGAGGGCCTCACGCGCCTGGCCGTGGACAGCATCTTCATGATGCCCCAACTGGGCGTGCTGGCCAACGTGCTGCCCGAAGCGGCCCGGCAGGTCTTCGAGAAGGACTGCCTCATTCACCTCGGCCTGTGCGTCGCCCCGGTGGGGCAGGGCAAGCCGGGGGCGGAGTGCCTGAAGCTGACGCTGGACGCCGGGGAGCATTCCGGCCAGTTGACCGTGCCGTGCGGCGGGATGGGCCTGCTGCCGCTGCCCGAGGGTGTGCAGGGCATGTTGACCATCGAGGCCGTGCGTGGCTTTGATCTGGGGCAGGGACGGGGCCGCAGCGCCACTGTGCCCGTCACCGGCGGCGTTGTCGGCATCATCGGCGACGCACGGGGCCGGCCCGTCGTCTGGCCCAAAGAAGCCGACCGGGCGGCGACCGTGCGCCGCTGGCAGCAGGCGCTGGGCGCCTACCCGGAGTGACCACACTGTTCGTCAGGAGGTCAGGCCGATGGAACACACGGATGCTGATCTGCAGGCGCTGGAGACCAAAGCCCGGCTGCAGGTGAGGGTGCATCGCACCCTCCTGCGCCACAAACTCATCATGCTGGGGAACTCGCTGCTCGTCGCCGCCCTCTTCGCCTGGTTGCTGATGCTGATCTGGACCGCGATGATGTACCTGGGCGTCCGCGACACATGGCTGCCCTGGGCGGCCTCGCTGCTCGGGGTGTCCACAGACGCGCTCTGGCGGCTCTCGGTGGTCGGCATGACGGGCTTCAAGCTGGCCGCCATCCTGTTCCTGCTGTGCCCGGGCCTCGGCTTCCGCGTCTGCGGCAGCGCGATGAAGCCGTGAGCCCTGTTCGCGGTTGGCGAGCGGACCGTCGTGGCGGACACAGCGGCGTTCGCGGTCGGTGACCGCTCCCACACCGTCCGGCGAGGCAAGAGACCATCGCATTGTGGGAGCGGTCACCGAC